>SLSP01000394.1 GCA_007130345.1 Thermoflexales bacterium | reverse complement strand
GCGTGATAAACTCCTCGCGCACCTGCGCCTCGTTGTACTGCGCGGAACGGTACGCGGCTTGATTGGCGTCAAAGCGGTGGATCAGGTCTGAGACGGTTTGGGGTATCGGCATAGGCACCTCTACGTGCTCTTGCGATTGAAGCGCGAAACCACGATGATGGGGTACAGCGCGCCTATCGCCCCTCCAACCAGGCTGAAGCCCCCCACCACCAACGCCAGGATGGTGATGATAGGCAAGGCCAATCCCGCCACCGCCAAGCACAGGCTGAGTACGAAGATCACCGCCGCGATGATAGCGATGATCAGCGCGGTGCGTTGCGCGCGCTGCATCGAGGCGCGTCGCCGCCCCACGACCTGCCCGCTCTGCCCGTGGATGTGTATCGGTTGCGGCTGGCCCTCGTCATCGAGATAGTGCGTGACGTAAATGGGCAACAGCAACAGCGTCCAATGCTGGCCCCGGTAATCCGGCGACCACGCGAAATGCTCGATGTGGTGGGCTTGCGCGGCCTGGCGGCACTCCTCGGCGGCGGCCCGCTGGAAGCCGGGGACGGCTTCGGGCCAGGCGGCGTCCGGCGGGCGGTCGGGCAGGCGCACGAAGCTGCCCGCCACATGCTCAACGGTGTACGCGCGCGCGTCCCCGTGCCGATAGCGGCCCAGCTTGGCCTCCATCGCCGCGTGGCGATCCATTGCCGGCACCGCGATATTGTCATAGCTGCGCTGCAAGCGCCCCACCCGCGGCTCCCAGCGCACGCGCGTCTCCTGCACCTGGCGCGATTGCCAGCCCGCGCCGTCGCTGTAGCGATCCTGGTGGCTGACCACGTCGTAGTCGAAGCCCACCTCGGCCCGCCAGTGCGCGGCGATCTCGGCGTCTACCAGCCACATCGGCAGCCAGAGCCGGCGCAATCGCCCGCGCAACGTCTCCGGGTTGAGGTCGTCGGGCGCGAAGGGGATGCCTTCGGCAAAGGTCTTGATCTGACGCTCCAGCGTACTCGCATCCACGGTGGCGGGGATGACCAGTTCCGGCGGCGCGTGATAGGGCCGATGCGCGGCATCCACTTCGAGGGGGACGAGGGCGGCGCGGCAACAGTGCGGGCACTGTTTGGCCGACACATCCGGCGCGGCGAGATAGCGGCTGTCACAGCCCGGACAGCGCAGCGCGTGCAACGTCGCGCCCCAAACCGCGTGTGTATCCCAGGTCTTCGGCGATTCGCGCTCAGACATGGCCCATCTCCCGCGCCTTCTGGAAGGTCGAGAAGGCGAACATCCCCCCGGCCACCAGCGCGATGAACGCCACGCCGATGAGGATCAGGCCGAGCGGCAGGAACAGGAGCAGGAAGGGCAAGCTCACCAGCCCCAGGAGCACGCCGGGCGTCACCATCGCGGCGATGGCGAGCCACACCTTTGTCCAGTCCACGGGGCGCTGCCCGGAAACCTCGCCCGTCTGCCCGTTGACCATCACCTGATAGGTTTCATCCTCGTAAGTGTAGACCGAGACGTAGACCGGGAGCAGCACGTAGCGCCAACTCTCGTCGCTGAAGTCCAGTTGCATACTGAAGTTGCGAATCTTCGAGGTGCTGGCCTGGCCCCGACACGCCTCGCGGGTCTGCTCGCGCATCCGCTCGCGCCCGATCTCCCAGGCGCGCTCCAGGGGGACATCGTAAGCTTGCGCCATCATCCCGGCGAGGAACTGGGGTTCGTAGGCCACCAGCGCGCGCGTGTCAAAGCTGCGCAGGCGATCCAGGAGCACCTGGCTCAACCGGGACGTGCCCGGCACGAGGAGGTCGTCAAAGTGCTGGCGCGCGTGCCCCGACTCCCACCGCCAGACGGTAACGGTGCGCGTGCGCCACTCTTTAGCGGAGCTATCGTAATAGCGCTCGGTCTCCTCGTGGCCCACCTCGGCCTCCCAATCGGCGGCGGTGTTGGCGTCGAATGTCCAGTAGGGCAGGTAGATGGGGTTAAAGCGGGCGACGCGGGCGATCTCCTGGAGCGCTTTGGGCGTCATCCAACTGCTGCCGAGCCAGTCGCGCACGACGGTCTGGCAAGCGCGCGCCTCGATTTTGAAGGGGATCAGGAAGCGGGGGCGCAACTCGTCCTGGGGCGCGTCGTGTTGCAAGACCTTGTTGGAGCCGCAAAAGGGGCAGGTGTGCGTCAGCCCGCCCTCGGCCAGCGACGTGCGCGCCCGGCAGTTCTGGCATTGCAATTCCTTGCGGGCCGCGCCCCACCCGTGCGCCTGGAGGCGCGCAGCTTCGGCGGCGGCGGTCATCGTCTCCACCGTAAACTCGAACGCTTCCGCGCCCTTGCCGACCACAGGCTGGGTTGGCGGCTCATAATAGCCGCAGTGTACGCACCGCAGGCCACCATCGGTTACGCAATAGGCCGTGGTGGCCCGACACTGCGGACACTTGAAGTCGATCACGTCCGGCTCCCGCGTGGTCGGTTCCGGCGCGGGCGCATAAAGCTCGATGCCCGACAGCGCCGACGGCACCGGCGCAAATCCGGGCGGGGGTAAGTACTGCGTCATAAGGGCCTCCTCGGAAAATAAGTCAAAAGTCGAAAGTCAAAAGTCGAAAGTCGAAAGTCAACCCCTGATTCTCATAATTGTTGGTGAGCCGCAGGCTCGTGGGGACTCCTTGAGTGCGCTGCTCTTGCCCCAAGTATAAGGGATTGGGCAGGTAGTCAAGCAACACGTTTGCACGTCCGCACGTCTGCACGTTCGCACGTTCGCACGTTCACACGTCCGCACGTTCGCACGCCCACAGTTAATTCAAAATTTGACAAACTGCCCGCTACGGGGATAATAACCGCACTATGAACTCAAATCACCCGCCTAGAAAACCCGCCAACGTGCCCCCGCCGGTGGTCATCGACACCGCCGACGCGCTGTGGCAAATGACCGAGCAGATTTCGCAAGAGCCGCGCATCGCCGTGGACACCGAGGCCAACAGTATGTACGCCTATCGAGAGCAGGTATGCCTCATCCAAATCTCGATTCCGGGCGTCAATTATCTGGTGGATCCGCTGGCGCTGGACGATCTCGACCCGCTCGGCCCCATCCTCTGCGCGCCGCACATCGAGAAGGTCTTCCACGCCGCCGATTATGACCAGATCATCCTCAAGCGCGATTTCGACTTCGATTGCCATCCCATCTTCGACACGATGTGGGCGGCCCGCATCCTGGGCTGGCCGCGCGTGGGGCTGGCGAATATCCTGGAAAGCCATTACGACGTCCATCCCAACAAGCGGTATCAGCGCTATAACTGGGGCAAGCGACCGCTGGATGCCGAGGCGCTGACCTACGCCTGGATGGACAGCTACTATTTGTTGGATTTGCAGGACACGCAGAAGGATGAACTGCTGCGCACCGGGCGCTGGGAAGAGGCGCGGGAGATCTTCCACTACCTCTGCCACACCGTCCACGTGCCCCCGGAGCCGACGCTGGACGAGTTGTTCTGGCGCATCAAGGGCGTGTACGACCTCCATCCGCACGAGCAGCGGGTGCTCTATCAATTGCACCTGTGGCGCGAGGCCCAGGCCGAGCGACTGGATCGCCCGCCCACGATGGTAATTTCCAACCGGCGGTTGATTCAACTGGCGCGCGTGCGTCCTCGGCACAAGGGCGCGCTGGCAGACGCGGGCCTCAGCCAGCGCCAGATTCGGCGCTTCGGTTCCAGCATCCTCCGCGCGCTCAAGCGGACGCCCTACCCCGATCCGCCCCCTCACGAGCAAAACGACCGCGCCCCGGCAGATGTCGTCAACCGCTACCACACACTCAAGGATTGGCGGAAGCACGTCGCGGCCCGGCGCGGCGTCGATTCGGACGTGATTCTGCCCAATGCCGTACTCTGGAAAATCGCGTGGAACGTGCCGCAGACCCTCGATGAGTTACGGGAACTTGCGGGCATCGGCCCCTGGCGCGAGGCGCACTACGGCCCGGATATTTTGAAGTTGTTGGGGTGAGAAGGGGCGTCAAACGTCATCTTGTGAAGATTGACTCTACTGAAAGAACCCTAAAAAATCCGATTTTTTAGAAATTTGACACTACAGATAGATTTTTCGCGTGCGAATTTCATATAGTATAGTAGGTCGCGTGTGGAAAAATCGGATTTTTGGACTTTTTTCAGGGGATTCAAGATTGAATTACAACGCAAAGATTCCCGGTT
>SLSP01000314.1 GCA_007130345.1 Thermoflexales bacterium | reverse complement strand
TGCGGATCGAAGAGGCCGCCGTTGTAGCGCGCGACCTTGATTTCGGCGTTGAGTTCGGGATCGTCGCCGTTGATGAGGTAAAAAAGCGCGGTCAGAGCGCCGTAATGTTTGCCGCTGCGCCGCCCGATGTACTTGTCGGAATCCAACAAGGCCGCGATCTCTTTCTTGAGCAACCCTAAACTGTAAAACTCGCGGTAGCGCGGATTCGCGGTGGGCAACAGTCCCCGGCTCTCGCCATAGAGGATGAAGAGCAAGCGATAAAGCAGATACAGGCTGTTATCGTAAACGGCGCGCAGGTCGTCAGCGGTCAGGGCATTGGACGCGTAATCGAGGAAGCCCTGCATCAACTGTTCGAGGGCGCGGTAGGCGTTCTCTTGCAAGTCCTCTTCGAGGGCCAGCGCGTAAGCCGCGCTCCCGGCCAGCACGTCATCCAGGAAAACGCGGCCCTGGGCGTCAGGCTGGAAGGCGGCTTGCCGGAAGAAGAGGTAGAAGTAGCGGATGGCGGTTAAATCTTCTTGCTCCAGCAGCGATAGCAAATCCACCTCATAATAGGTGTCGAGGCGATAACTGCTCTCGCGGTGGACCAGTCGCCAAACTCGGCCATTGGAGAGAACGCCCCAGGTCAACCCCGTGACCTTGAGGTAGTAGTCAATCTGAAAGCTCGGATTCTGGCGGTCGAAGGAACTGCCCCCGCCCCGCTGCTTCTTGCTGAGATGCACGTCCCACTGCTTGCCCTCGACCACGGCCAACGCACGCCGGGCGTACTCGTCGGTATTCTGGATTGCGGCGGCGGCCTGGCGGTCGGCCGCGGTGGGGAAGAAAGCATAGTCGGGTCGCCGCACCCCTTGCGCTAGGCCCGGCACGCTGGCCTGCCGCTCGAAAATGTGTCCCAGGCGCGCGAAGATCGGCTCGAACCAGTTGGCCTCAAGCTGCGACTCGTTGTAATTATCGAGATGGTCGCCCTCGCGTGCATACAGCTCGCGTAGCCAGATGTAGAACGCGGCGGCTTCGTCGCGCGCGGCGTTCCATCGAGGATCACGGGGCAGCAGATGATCGAGATAGTGATCGGAGAAGAGGAACTGGTTGTAATAGGGATCAACTATTGTGAGAGGGAGCTGGGTCGGATTTTGGTCTTGGGTCATCGGGCCTCCTGGGGTGGCGCGGGATTATCCAGCGATAGCTACGGGCTTCCCCTGAGCTTTGTGGCGTTGTATAACCGTAAGTATAAGGCAGAACGCGGGGTGTCGCAAATGGGGGAGTTGTTATGTTATGCGTATTTCTCGAATATGTCAAAATCAAATATTTGGCTTGACTTCTATCCTTTTTTCAAGTATAGTATACTATATGATTCCATACCCCTTTTCATACTTCAACAGACCATTCCCTAAACCTTTTCTAAGGAGCGCGAGATGTCCAGATTGAAGAAACATATGCTGATTGTGATATTAGCCATACTTTATATCTTATTGGCCGGGTTGCTGCTTACCAACGCACCTCTGACTGCGATGCATATCTTTTCCTCTCCACCCCCCCCTGAAGTGGGGACGATTGAGGGCGTCGTTTTCCGTGATGCCAACGGCAACCAGATAAGGGACCCCGGCGAGACGGGTATTGGTAACGTTACTGTCCAACTGAAACAGGGCGCAACGATCATCAGAACGACGCAAACTAATCGTGCTGGGGAATATACTTTCTCCGATGTGCCCCTCGGCAGCTATACCGTCGTCCAAATCGTCCCCTTCGGCTATCAGGCCACAACAGACACCGAAGTTACGGTTACATTGACCTACAACGGCGAAGTAATCGAGGTAGATTTCGGCAACCGAGGTATCGGGGGCATCGAAGTCACAGTGTTTTTAGACGAAAACCTCAACCAGCTACGGGATCCAGGGGAAGTAGGGCTGGCTGGTGTCACCGTCGAGCTCTTGCTTGGCGCCTCACCCATCGACACGGGCATAACTGATGCCAGCGGCTACTACGAGTTTGCGCCACTCTTTATGGATGTTTACACTGTGCGCGTGAGCGATCCACCAGACCACGCCAACACTACGCCAAAGGAAGTTGCGGTTTCGCTGACCATCCCTGGACAGTTCGATGACGTCGAATTCGGCTATATGGGGATAGGAAGCGTCAGCGGCATCGTCTTCGATGACCGCAACGCTAACGGCGTGCAGGACGCCGGAGAACCAGGCATCGCCGGGGCCAAGCTGGTAGCCCAAGAGACTTCACTCCTCCTCGCGGGATATGGCCTTCAATCGCCGGCGACCACCGTAACCACCACCAGCGACGCCAATGGCTTCTACGAATTCGACGCGCTCTGGATTGGGCGAGAGTATACCATCCACCGCCTTCCCCTCGACGGTTACGTGGACACCTCGTCGCCTCTGGTAACAGTTGAATTGAACTATCCCGGTCAAACGGAAACCGAAGACTTCGGCGCGCAAGCCCAGGCCACGATTGAGGGCACAGTCTTCAATGACCTGAACAAAGATGGCAAACGCCAGGATGGCGAACCGGGCATCGGCGGCGTGCGGGTGGACTTAATCGGCAACACCTCTGCTACGATTTACACCCTGGCAGATGGAACCTATGCTTTCCAGAACATCCCGCTAGGCAACTACATTGTCCAAAAAACAGAACCCGTTGGCTTCACCAACACCACCAGCAACACGGTCGACGTCTTGCTCGACACGCCGACGGAAGAGAAGGTGGTGGACTTCGGTAGCTTCGGTTTGCCCGGTCGTATCAAGGGAACCGTCTTCGAAGATATGGATGGTGATGGCGTTCAAGGCCCCGGAGAGGCCGGTATCCCAGGCGTGACCATACAACTCTGGCAGGGTGGCGCGACGATCAGCACAACAGTCACCGCCAGCGACGGCGCGTACACCTTCACCAACGTGACGCCTGGCCCCTACACCGTGCAGGAAATCGATCCGCCGGGTTATACCAGCACCACACCCAACCAACAGAGCGTATCGGTGCCGCCGGGCGGCACCGTAATCGTGAATTTTGGCGCTCAGCCTATGGGCATGATCAGCGGCGTGGTCTTCAATGACCGCGACGGCAGTGGGTCGCGCGGTGCTGGCGAAGAGGGTCTGCCCGGCATCACGATTGAACTCTGGCACGACGGGGATGTCATCATCACAACCACCACCTCGTCTACCGGCTACTACAGCTTCACCGACCAACTGCCCGACAACTATATGGTCAAGCAGATTATGCCTCCGGGCTATATCAACACCACGCCCACCAGCGTAGCCGTGAATTTGCTGGCCGGTAGCAGTGCTACCGTCAACTTCGGCAACCAGGGTATCGGCCTCGTCAGCGGTGTAGTGTTCAATGACCTTAACGGTGACGGCGTCCAGGGTGCAGCGGAACCGGGGATTTCTGGCGTGACCATTCAACTGCGTCAGGATGGCGCGACGATCAGCACAACAGTCACCGCCAGCGACGGCGCGTACACCTTCACCAACGTCCTCGCCGGTAACTACACCGTCCACCAGGTTGCCATCGAAGGCTATGTCAATACCACGCCGCGCAATGTTGCCATCACGATTGGCGCGGGCGGCAGCGCCGTCGCCAGTTTTGGCAATCAGGAAGTGGGTACCATCAGCGGGTTGGCCTTCCACGACCTCAACGGGGACGGCAAGCATAACGCGGGAGAGCCAGGTCTGGCTGACATACCCATTGAATTATGGCAAGATGGCGAGCGTATTTACACAACCACCACCGACGCTTCGGGCACGTACAGCTTCAGCGGCGTCGAGGCCGGGCACTACTCCGTGCGTTCCGGCCTGCTTGCCGGCTTCGTCCGCACCACCCCGGATCCGGTCGCGGCTTCGGTTGCGCCGGGCGGCAGCGCCAGCGCCAGCTTCGGCTTCCAGCAGATGGCGTCCGTCAGCGGCGTAGTGTTCAACGACCTCGACGGTGATGGCGTTCGGGATGCCGGGGAGCCGGGCATCGGCGGCGTTCTGGTGACGTTGACCAACGGCACGGACACCTTCACCCGTGTCACGGCCAGTAATGGGGGGTATCTCTTCACCAATGTAGCACCGGGTAACTATACCGTCCTGGCAGAGGCCGTCCCCGGATTCGCCCGCACCACGGCAGGATCGTTTGTGGTCTCCGTGGCGGGTGCCGGCAGCGCCAGCGCCAACTTCGGGTATCAGGAAGTCGGCACCATCAGCGGCAACGTTTTCAACGACCTCAACGGCGACGGCGCGCGGAATGCCGGAGAATCCGGCCTGGGTGGGATCGTGATCTCGCTCTTCGACGGGGATACCACCATCACCACGACCACCACATCCAACGGCAACTATAGCTTCAGCGGTCTCACCCCTGGGGATTACACCATTTCTGCGGCACCGATACCCGGCTTTATGCGCACTACCGCCAGATCGGTAGACCTGACCTTGCTACCAGGCGGGAGCGCCAGTGTCAACTTCGGCTATCAGGAAGTCGGCAGCATCGGCGGCGTGGTCTTTAACGACCTCAGCGGCGATGGCGTGCAGAACGCGGGCGAACCCGGACTGGGCGGCGTGGTTGTCTCCCTGAGCAACGGCCTCACCACGATCACCACAACCACCACCGGCGATGGGCATTACAGTTTCGCCGGATTAGCCCCCGACGATTACACCGTACAAGCCGCCACGCCCCCCGGCTTTGTCAACACGACACCGGACAGCGTGGATGTACTCGTGTTGCCGGGCGGCAGTGCCAGTGCCAGCTTCGGCTTCCAGGGCCAGGGGACGGTCAGCGGCGTCATCTTCAATGACCTCAATGGCAACAGCGTCCGCGACCCCGGCGAGTTGGGTTTGAGCGGGGTGATCGTCCGCCTGGAAGGGAACGACATCTTCCAAACCACCACCACCGGCGGGAATGGCAACTATAGCTTCTCTGACGTGCCTGCCGGGAACTACATTGTGCGGGCCATAGCGCCAGAGGGCTTCATCCACACGACACCCCAACGGGTCAACATCTCGATGGTGCCGGGCAGCAGCGCGGGGGCCAGCTTCGGCTTCCAGGGCCAGGGGACAGTCAGCGGCGTCGCCTTCCGCGATGCTAACGCCAGCGGCAGTCAGGATGTTGGGGAACCGGGCATCGGCGGAGTGGTTATCTCCCTCATCGGCGCGGACGAGACGCTGACCACAACCACGTTGAGCAACGGCAACTACAGCTTTTCCAATGTGGCAGAGGGTAACTATGTGGTGGCCTCCAGCATACCGGGTGGGTATGCGCGCACTACCGCCGGGTCTGTGCCCATCGTTATCGCGCCCAACAGCAGTGCCAATGTCGATTTCGGCTTCCAGGGACGAGGGACGGTCAGCGGGATGGTCTTTAACGACCGTAACGGCAATGGCGTCCGCGACGCCGGGGAACCGGGCATCGGCGGCGTGGTGGTAACGCTCACGAGCGGTAACACTCTCATCACCACAACCACCTCCGGCGATGGACAGTACAGCTTCGAAAATCGGCCAGAGGGCAACTACACCGTCTCCGCTGAGGTTCCCAACTACATCCACACCACGCCCGGTTCGGTGGCCGTCGTCATCTTGCCGGGGAGCAGTGCCAGCGCCAACTTCGGCTTCCAGGGCCGGGGCCTCGTCAGCGGCGTGGTCTTCAACGACGCCAATGGTAACGGCGCACGCGATGCTGGTGAGTCGGGCATCGGTGGCGTTACCATCACGCTGAATGGCAACGATACATCCATCACCACCACGACCGCCGGCGATGGAAGCTACAGCTTCCGCAACGTACTCGCCGGGAACTACACGGTCGAGGCGACATCGCCGGAAGGCTTCGCGCCGACGACCTCGGTGGTGCAGGCAGTTTCTGTGGTGGCAGGCGGCAGCGCGGGTGCCGACTTCGGCTTCCGACGCCAGGGCACGTTGAGCGGCGTGGTCTTCCGCGACGCCAACGGCAACGGCAACCGGGACGCCGGCGAGGCCGGCATTGGCGGCCTTACCGTGACTATCGATGGGCCGTGGCCCCAATCCACCACCACCGCTGCGGACGGCAGTTACAGCTTCGCGCATCTGCCGCCGGGCAGCTATACCATCTACGTCACGCCGCCGGCAGGATTTGTGGCGACAACTTCTAATCCTGTGGTCGTCTCGCTGGCGGCCGGCGGGAGCGCGGGGGCTAACTTCGGCTTCCAGGGCCAGGGCACCGTGTCTGGGGTCGCGTTCAACGACGCTAACGGTAACGGCGTCCGCGACCCCGGCGAGGCCAACATCGGCGGGCTGGTGATCACGCTAGTCCCGGCATCCGGCCCGGTGGTGACAACGACCACCACCGTTGGGGATGGCAGCTATCAGTTTACAAATGTAGCTGCGGGTAGTTACATCGTCCGTTCCGACGATATTCCGGGGTTCGTGCGCACCACGCCGAGCGCTGTGGGTATCTCAGTGGCGGCGGGTGGCAGCGGCAGCGCTAACTTCGGCTATCAGGAGGTAGGCACCGTCAGCGGCGTCGTCTTCCGCGATACCAACAGCGACGGCGCGCGCAACCCCGGCGAACCGGGCATCGGCGGCGTGGTCATCACGTTGACCACAGAGACCCATCAGACCTTCACTACCACCACCGCCGGCGATGGATCCTACAGCTTCCGCGACGTCACAGAAGGAAACTACACCGTCTCCGCCGGCGCGATCCCCGGCTTTATCCGCACGACACAGGGCACGGTCAACATAGCCGTCAGCCCCGGTGGTAGCGCGCACGCCGACTTCGGCTATCAGCAGCAGGGCACGATCAGCGGCGTGATCTTCGAGGATCGCAACGGCAACGGCGTCCGCGATGCAGGCGAACCGGGCATCGGCGGGGTGGTTGTGACCTACGAGGGCGGGAGCACCGTCACAGCCGGTGACGGCACCTATCTGTTTGTGAACGTCGAGCCGGGCAGCTATAACGTTTCGGCGGCTGACATCCCTGGCTTCGCGCGCACCACGCCCAACCCGATGACCGTACTGGTCGCGGATGGGGGGAGCGCCAGCGCCAGCTTCGGCTACCAGCCCGCGAGATCCATCAGCGGCGTGGCCTTCGCAGATCGTAATGGTAACGGCGCGCGGGACGCGGGCGAACTGGGCCTGAGTGGTGTGATCATCACGCTGGAAGGGCCGAATGGCACGCAAACTCAAACCACAGCGGGAGATGGGTCTTACGCCTTCCTCCGCCTGTCGTCGGGCGAATACACCATCACGGCGGCGGATGTGACCGGCTTCGCGCGCACATCGCCCGCTTCGGTTACGCGCACGCTCGAAAGAAACACCAGCGCCACGGCCAACTTCGGCTATCAGCAGGATGGCACAGTCAGCGGCGTGGTATTCCACGATGCCAACGGTGATGGCGTCCAAAATAGTGGCGAAACCGGTATCGGCGGCGTGACAGTCAAGCTCTACGATGTAAGTACAACAAAGACCTTGACCGACACGGCCATCACCGCCCTGGATGGCAGCTACAGCTTCTTCGACGTCCCCCACAGCGCATACGAAGTAGTCGAAACCGTGCCTCAAGGCTACAACAGCACCACGCCCACCACCGTTGCCATCACGCTGACCACCGAGCATCCAAGTGCCAGCGTCAACTTCGGCAATATCCCCGAAGCAGTCATCAGCGGCGTGGTATTCCACGACATCGACGGCAGCGGCACCCAGAGCGCGGGGGAACCGGGTATCGGCGGTATCGTTGTCACATTGTGGAATGCTGACCAAACCATCTTCGCGCAAGTGCAAACCGTAGGGAACGGCAGCTATCTCTTCAACGATGTGCCCGAAGGCACCTACACCGTGAGGATCGACGTGCCAAACAGATACCACGCCACCACAGCAACGCGCGTCAACATCCCCCTCGACTTGGGGGGCAGCGGCACCGCGAATTTCGGCATCCGTTTCGGATCCCGGATTTACCTCCCCCTAACCACCCGCAATTACTCCGGGCCGCGAAACTTCAGGCTACTGTTGCCTTTGGTGCTAAACCATTATGGAACCAGCCAACCTGAAACCTTCCCCTTCCAGCTTGGCCCAGAGATTGCACCGCGCCATGTGCGATCTGAAGACGAGACCTTCTACTCACAAAGCTTCAGGATGCCGTCCAACATACCCTCTACCGGTCGCTTCTTCCTATCGCGTAGCAGCAGTGAGTTGCGGTCTGTAGTGGTAGACGATGTGTTTGTGTTAAGCGCAGGCGGAAAGGAGATTTTTGAGTATGACTTCTCCGAAGGATTCGCTAGGCCAACACGCGCCCGTGTCGAAATTCCACGGGGTATCATAGAAGATTTGACAGGACAGACCTTCACCGTGATTTATCGTGATAGGTATGGCGGCCTGGTTTCAGCAGACGAAATCTGGCTGGTATGGGTACCCTGAGCACGTCCCCAGCATCACATCCATCGAGAAAGAAATCCCCAGAGCGCGCTCTGGGGATTTCACTTTTTCCGCATTTAGGGTATAATAACGTCGTTGCGCGTCAATAGCCCCCGTAGCTCAATTGGATAGAGCGTTTGGTTGCGGACCAAAAGGTTTCAGGTTCAAATCCTGACGGGGGTATCCTAAGAATTCGCCGGCCCTGGGAAATCCCAGGGCCGTTTTGGTGTTTATGGGATGTTGGGGTGGGCGCAGATGCGTTGGCGTAACGGCCGCCCCACCCGCTTGAACACCTTATCCTTACCGGGAGTTTACCTATGAGCCAATCCGACGTTGCCTTGCGCGCCTATCTCTTCGGCAACTTCGCCATCTGGCGCGGTGACGTGCTGATGGAGTTGCCCAAGTCGGCTAGAGCGCGGGCGCTGCTCGCGTATTTGCTGCTCAATCGCGAGCAGGCCCACGCGCGCGCCGTGTTGTCGGGGCGCTTCTGGCCGGACACCCCCGAGTCCAAAGCCCGGCGCTTCTTGAGCACGGCGCTATGGTACATTCGCAGCACCTTGCCTGAGATTGTGTGTACTCACGGCGATGTGATTCAGGCGCTGCCCGGCGCGGCCCTGTGGATCGATGTCGAGGTCTTTGCCAACGCGGCGCGTCCGCATCTGGCCGCGCAAACCCTGACCCCCGAAGCCTTGAGCGATTTGCGCCGCGCGGTGGCGCTCTATTCCGGCGACTTGCTCGCGGGCTTCTATGAAGATTGGGTGATGGAAGAGCAAGAACGCCTCAAGACGCTTTACCACCGCACCCTGGAACACCTGATCCACATGGAAAAGGCTTCTGGGAATTACGACCGGGCGCTGGATATGGCGCTCAAGCTGACGCACTCCAACCCCTTCCAGGAGAGCGCGCACCGCGAGGTGATGCAGTTATACGTGGCCGTTGGCCGCCCCCAGGCCGCGTTACAGCAGTTCGAGACGTACCGCAAGCTGTTGTGGGAGGAGTTGAGCGAGGAGCCAGAGCCCGGCACGCTGGCGTTGGCGCAAGCCAGCACCGAGGCCGTGCGCCACGCGGGCCGGAGCTTGTCCATTATCCCGCCGCGTGCCACCGAGGAACGCGAGACGCCGCCGGTATTCAAGGAGAAGCGTCCTTCAGATTTACCCCTCATCGGGCGGGATGCCGAGCGACAGCAGCTTCTGGCGCTGCTCGAAGCAACGCTCCAACGCGACATCTACACCACAGTTCCCGCACCCAACGTCATCTTGATCGAGGGGGAGACTGGCGTGGGCAAGACCCGGCTGATGCAGGCCCTCGCCAATGACGCGGCGTGGCACGGCGCAGAAGTGCTCTGGAGCCACGGCCTGGTTCTCGGCGTAATCCATCCCCCCTATATGACGTTGGTCGAAGCCTTCCTCGACCAGCTTTCTGCGCTGCGGGCCAAGCAGTTGGCGCAGATCGTGGCCCCGATATGGTTGCAATCGCTGGCGCAACTGCTCCCGCCCCTATCCCACTGGCTGCCGGAATTGGGTGAACCCGCGCACCTTGACCCCGATCCATCGCGGGATCGGTTGTTGGAGGCTTTCGCGCGCGTGCTGGAAGGCTGGGCGCAGGTTGTGCCCTTGATCGTCATCTTGGAGAATCTGCATCAGGGTGATGGAGACACCTTGCGGGCTTTGCCGCTGCTGATTCAGCGATTGGAACGGGCGCGGATTCTCTTCGCCGTGACCTACATTGGCGCGGATGCGCGGGCGCGGGCTGCCGCGTGGGACTGTATCGAGGCATTGCATCACAATGCCCAGGCCGACCATCTCCCCCTCAAGCGCTTCAGCCAGGCCACCACCGCGGCCCTCATCCGCTCGCGGTTGGAGAGTCGCCAGCCGTTGCCCCACCTGGAAACGCGCATCTACCAGGAGACCCAGGGCAATCCGCTGTTTGTGTTGCACACGCTGCGCGAACTGCACGAGACTGGGGCCTTGATCCCCGATGCGCAGGGTCGGTGGGAGGTGGCGCGCGAGGCGCTCCTTCCTGCAACCGAGGAGTTGTTGCTGCCCGAAGCCGTAGAGCAAGCCATTTTGCAGCGGATGGAACACGTCTCTCCGGCGGCACGGCAATTGCTTCACGCGGTGGCTGTGCTCGGGGTGGAAATCGACTTTGAGATCCTGAACGCTGTCAGCGAGCTAGACCTGGCCCCGCTATTGGAGTCCCTGCACGAATTGCTGCGCAGCGAGTTTTTGGAAGAGACGGCTCAGGGTTACTGCTTCTGTCACGACAAAATCCGCGAGGTCACGTATGCCGCCATCCCGCCGAGCGAGCGGCGATGGCGACACCAACGCGCCGTCCAGGTGCTCGAAGCGCAGCAGCCCGATGGGGTACAACGTCTGGCCCATCACGCCATCCGGGGCGAGGTCTGGGATCAGGCCGTGCTCTATAGCATCCGGGCCGCGGAACAATCCGCCGCGATGTATGCTTATGGTGCCGCGCTGGAAGACTACAACCGCGCGTTGGATTTGCTGGATCGCTTTGAGCCGTTTGCTTCACCGCGCCAGCAAGAGTTGAGATTCGAGGTGTTGACGGCGCGGCAGCCGCTTCTCTGGTTGTGGGGCGACACGGCCACGCAAAAGGCGGATATGGAGCGCCTCCGCGCGTTGTCCATTGAATTGGCCGCCCCCCACTATTTGGTCACGGCGCTGAATCAGCATGCCGACGTGCTCTGTCGGGCGCGTGAGCGGTTGCCCAAAGCTATCGAGTTGGCTGTCCGGGCGCGGCAGTTGGCCCTGAACCACAAGCTGACCGAGGAGGCCTTCGCGGCGCGGGTCTTAGAGGGACGCGCCAGCTTCTTTACCGGAGCCTACGAGCGCGCTGCGGCGATCCTCCGCCATGCGTTAGAGGAGAGCGCGGGCCTGTCCGAAGTGTCCCTCGACACCCTCGGCGAGTTGTACTATTCGCTGGCCTTCACCTACTGGCGATTGGGCGATCTCCCCGCGATGGAGGAGATCACGCAGCGGCTACTGGTGTTGGCCGAAGAGACACAGCATCCCAAAGCCCTGCTCAACGTCAACGGGCTGCTAGGGATGCTGGCCTACGCGCGCGGCGATAACGATGCCTCGCTGTGTCATACTCAAACTGCTTTAGAGCGTGCCCGCGACTTCGGGATGCGTCACGAGGAGGCCGTGCAGCTTCTCAACTTGAGCAACGGCTATTGGACGTTGGGCCAATACGGGGCGGCGTTATCGCCGTTGCAGGAGGCCATTGCCATTCTGCGCGAGCGCCAGGAGTGGCAACCTCTGGTGGTGGCGCTCTTCAACTTGGGCGAACTGTTCCGGCTCACCGGACGACATCCTGAAGCGGAGACCACCTTCGAGGAGGCGCTGGACGTGCTGGCGCGGAGCGAGATGCCGGCTTACAACATCGCGCTGCGGTGCAGTCTGGCGCAACTTGCCGCGGATTGCGGGGATGTGGCGCGGGCGCGCGCGCGTCTGACAACGGTGACGCCGGAGCTTATCGCCACGCTCGAAGCGCCGCAGTGGCGGGCCGAGGCGCACCTCGCGCGCGGGCTGGTCGCGCTGGCAGACGCGGCCTGGGACGAAGCGACCGCGTCTCTGGAGCGCGCCGTCGCCATCATCGAGAGCACCGGCATCGCGGAATTGATTTCGCTATTCCGGGCGCATCTTGCTTGGTGCTATCATCAGAGCCAGCGGCCGGCCGACGCGCAAGCCCGCATCGCGCAGGCGGTGGCCGCGCTGGACGCGGAAGCCGCCGGCGATGAGGTACAGACGCTATACTTTTACCAGTACCACATCCTCAAAACCGCCGGGAAACAGGAGGCGGCGCGCGCGGCGCTGGATAGAGCTTATGCCATTGTGCAAGCGCAGCAAGCGACGTTGCCCGACCCGGCGTGGCAACAGCACTTCGTCACGGCTGTACCCGTCAACCGCGAGATCGTCGCGGCATACCAGGCCACGCGCCAGGAGCGGCTCAAGGGGCAGGTGCTCGTATATCTCGCTCACATCGACGCGCCCACCGGCCGTCCCCTGCGGCGCAACGAGCGGGTGCGCGTCATCTGGACGGTGGACGCGCCGGAGGATGCCGCCATCTCTGGGAAGGCGGCCCGCCGTCGCCATCGCCTGCTGCGCCTCTTGCGCGAAGCCGAGACGCAACAGGGCGCGCCGACGGTCATCGACCTGGCCGACACATTGCGCGTGAGCGGCAAGACCATCCGCCGCGATTTGAACGCCCTGCGCGAGGCCGGTCACGCTGTCAAAACGCGCGGCTCCCGCGACTAGCGTCACACCCCCAAAATGTCCGCAAGGTTTAACTTACACCTCTCACATTCTAACTTCTCGCCAGGGTTTTGGTGAGGAAAACGGGAAACGGCGGGCCAAAATGTCCGCAAGGTTGCCTCAGCCCGCTTTCTAACTTAGACAGTTAGATGATAACCATCCGGTATAATGAGCATACATTCGGTTCAATTCCTCTAGATGTAATTTTATGCCACAGGAGTGGCCCTCAATCCAATAACCCTATAACTCTAAGGAGGCAGTGAAATGCAACGGTTTGCACAAATCTTGACCCTGGTAGTATTGATTATCGCTACGGTATTGCCGTTCAATATGATGGCGGCTGGCCCCGGTGAACCGCAAGGCCAACAGCGCGTGCTGATCGAGTTCGCCCCCGGACGCAAGGCCGCAGTCCAGCGTGCAATGGGTTCGGACGCCATCATCCACTACGAGTTCGACGAGATTAACACGATGGCGGTCACACTGCCCGAAGCCGCCCTCGACGGTATCCGCCGCAACCCCAACGTGGTGATGGTTGAAGAAGACGCCATCCGGCAGCCGATGGGTCAAACCGTGCCCTGGGGCATCGACGCCGTGCAGGCGCGGGATGTCTGGGATGCGAATCGTGACGGCGTTGTGGACGCGGGCGCGCCCACTGGCGCCGGGATCACCGTTTGCGTCATCGACTCTGGCCTCCAAATTGATCACGAGGATTTCGCCGGCGTCAACGTGATCGGCGGCTATCCGAGTAACTGGAACGCCGATTCCTGTGGGCACGGCACGCACGTCGCTGGTACCATCGCGGCCGCGAACAACAACGTCGGCGTGGTGGGCGTCAGCCCTGGCGAGGTATCCCTCTACATTATCAAGGTCTTTGACGGCGATAACTGCGGTTGGAGCTACAGCTCCACCCTGGTGGATGCGGCCAACCGCTGTGCCAACGCTGGCGCGAACGTTATCAATATGAGCTTGGGCGGCGGGCGCAAATCCCGCACCGAAGAAAATGCTTTCAATAATCTGAACAGCAATGGCATCCTCTCCATCGCCGCCGCCGGCAATGACGGCAGCACTTCTCACAGCTATCCCGCGTCCTATTCCAGCGTTCTCTCCGTGGGCGCGCTGGATAGCAACCTCGTCATTGCCGACTTCTCCCAGAAGAACAATCAGGTCGAGCTTTCGGCCCCCGGCGTTGCCGTGTTGAGCACGGTGCCCTGGGACGCGACCACTGAGGTGGTGGTGGATGGCGTGACCTATCAGGCCAATCACATCGAGAACGCGGCCTACGGCGCGGCCAACGGCGGGTTGGTGGATGGCGGCCTCTGCACCAGCACGGGTAACTGGAACGGCAAAGTAGTCCTCTGCGAGCGCGGCAGCATCAGCTTCTACGATAAAGTGATGAACGTGCAGAACAGCGGCGGCGCGGCGGCGGTGCTTTACAATAACGAACCGGGCAATTTCTTTGGCACGTTGGGCACCAGCACGTCTAACATCCCCGCCGTGACCCTGAGCCAGGCAGACGGCCAATACTTGGTTGCCAACAAGATCAACCAAAACGCGGGTGTGACCGCTCAGAACGTCAAGCCCGCCAGCGGCTACGAAGCCTGGAACGGCACATCAATGGCGACCCCGCACGTCGCTGGTGTGGCCGCCGTCCTCTGGAGCTTCAACCCTTCCTTGAGCAACAACGACATCCGCAACGCGATGAACACCACCGCGCTTGACCTGGGCCCCGAAGGGCGGGATAACGCCTACGGCTACGGCCTGGTGCAGACCTACGACGCTTGGGTGGCTCTCGGTGGTGGTGGCAGCACGCCTCCCGTCAACAACCCGCCGGTAGCTTCCTTCAGCTTCGCCTGCGATGAACTGGCCTGCGACTTCGACGCCAGCGCCAGCTACGACAGCGACGGCAGCATCGTCAGCTACGCCTGGAACTTCGGTGACGGCAACACCGGCAGCGGCGAGTTCGCCAGCCACGCCTACGCGGAAGATGGCACCTACAACGTGACCCTCACCGTGACCGACAACGAAGGCGCAACCGATAGCCAGAGCCAGGCTGTGAGCGTGGCGCTCAATGACGGCGGCGGCGACGATGGTGGCGATGATGGCGGCGATGAGGACACCACCCCCCCCGTGATCTCCAATGTCACCTCGGTCAAAGCGAACGGCAACCGCTTCACCATCTCCTGGACGACCGACGAACCGGCCACCACCGAAGTCATCATCGACGGGACGCTGTACATGGAAAGCGACCTGGTCACCAGCCACTCGATGACCTTCCGCGGCAGCCGGAACACCACCTACACCTTCTACGTGCAATCCACCGACGCGGCAGGCAACACGGCCATTGCTGGCCCGTTCACGCACAACAACTAACCGCTAGTTTAAGCCATCTCCGGCCCGGCAGATACCTGCCGGGCCGTTGCTGTTTGGGGAAACGAGCGCATCCTTTTGAGCCTGGCTTCGTTATACATAGTAGAGGAGTGCCTTTGAACGACACCATAACCGACAATGACCTGGTCATCCGCGCTCAGGGCGGCGAACAAGCGGCTATCCGCGCGCTGTA
>SLSP01000017.1 GCA_007130345.1 Thermoflexales bacterium | reverse complement strand
GGGGCGTCCACGACGTGGCACAAGAAGCGGGCGTCAACGTCATCTGTATGGTGTGGGGAGAGATGCGGCGCGAGATACCCACCGAAGTGATCTACAACCTGATCAGCATCGAGACCTTCTCTGGGCTGGTGTTAAGCCCCACCATCGGCCATACCGTCGCCCCGGGGGGCGTCCAGGCGCTTTGCGAGCGCTACGCCGATGTGCCCATCGTCAGCGGGGCGTTGGGCATACACGGGATCACGCAGGTGATGACCGACAGCTACAGCGGTATGCGCGATGTCATCACGCATCTGGTGGCGCAGCATACCTGCCGCCGCCTGGCCTTTATTCGCGGGCCGCGCGGCCAACACGAAGCCGAAGAACGCTTCCGGGCCTATCGGGACGTACTCGCCGAGCACGGCATTCCCCTGGATGAGCGGTATATTGCCAGGGGCGACTATCGCATTGAGACCGGGCGCGAGGCGATGCGGGTGTTGCTGGAACGCGAGGTCTCGCTGGACGCCGTCGTGGCCGCCAACGATGATATGGCGATGGGGGCCATGCAAATCCTGCAACGCCAGGGCTACCGGATTCCCGATGACCTGGCTGTGGTGGGCTTTGATGACAAGGACGAAGTGCGGCACCTCAGCGCGCCGCTGACGACGGTGCGGCAGCCCATCTACGAATTCGCCCGCCAAATGACGGCCTTGCTGATCCGCCGCATCGCGGGGGAGGATGTGCCCGATGAGGTGCTGATCCCCACGCAAATGGTCTTGCGCCGCTCGTGCGGCTGCTTCCCGGCGGCGGTGGAGGTGGCGGCCTCGAAGGTCAGCGTGACCTTCGAGGCGGAGGCGGGCGCGGACGTGGGCGAGATTCCGCCCCCGGCACCGGAGCATGTGCCGCCGGAAATATGGGAGGGGTTTCTCGAAGAGTGGCATGGGCACGCGGCGTCGCCCAATCAGCGATTCCTCAATGCCTTCGACCGGGTCTTGCAGCGCGATGTCACGCGGGGGCACGAGATAGTGACCGCCCTACGCGAGCATCTGCTGGCCCATGTGACCCGGCCTCAAGCGTGGTTGCAGGCCGAGAACTTGCTGCACCAGGGCCGCGCGCTGGCCGGTGACGTGGCGCGGCGCGCGGAGGGCCATCGGTGGGTGTCCATCGAACGCCGCGAGGGCGATCTGGAGAGCTTCGATGCCGGTATGAGCGCGGCCTTCTCGCTCGCAGAACTGGTCCCGGTGGTCGAGGCGAACTTCCCGCTGTTCGACATCCACCGCTGCGCCATCGCTCTGTACCAAGATGAGCCGGACGCTACCCGCGATCTGCAAATGTTCCTCACATACCAGGAGGGCCAGGCCCAGGTTATGGCAGATGGCCCGCGCTTCGCGGCGCATGAGTTGGTGGCGCGCGCCGGTGCCTCTGACGACCGCCGGTACACTATGGTTGTGCTGCTGCTCTCGCTGCGGGATCGCGTCCTGGGGCACGCCATAGTCGAAGCCGCCACCACCGACGGCATCATCTACGACCGCCTGGGGGAGCAGTTCAGCGGGACGATCTTCCGTATTCGCTTGCTCAAGCAGCAGGAACAGGCCCGCCACGAAGCGGAAATGGCCCGCGTGCAATCGGAGCGCGCGCTGGACGATCTCATGGTCTTGCAGCGGCAGCAAGTGCGCGAGTCGTGGCAGGATTTCACCGAGGGCGGGGTGGGCTACGTCGTCTCCGACAAAGTCCGGGGGCCGATGCCCGATGTCTGGTTGCCCCACATGCGCGCCGCCGTCGCGCGCGGGCACCCAGAGAAGTCCGCGCCCGAAGATGACCGCTCGGTGCTGGCCGTGCCGGTGCGCCTCTATGATGAGATTGTCGGCGTGCTCGGCATCGAGCGCCAGCATACCGAAGTCGCCGCCGGCGAGGCGTGGCCCGCCGAGGACGTGACGCTGGTGGAGACCGTCGCCGAGCAGGTGGCGCTGGCATTGGAGAATCAGCGGCTCCTGGACGAAGTGCGGCGGCGCGCGGCGCAGTTACGGGCCGCCGCCGAGGTGGGGCAGTTGATGAGTTCGGTGCTGGACTTGGACGAGGCCCTGCCCGAAGTGGCGCGCTTGATCCGCGAGCGGCTCGGCCTGTACTACGTCGGCATCTTCTTGATCGAACAGTCCGGGCGGTGGGCCGTGCTCCGCGCGGGCACCGGCGAGGCCGGGCGCGAGATGCTGGCGCGCAATCACCGCCTGCAAGTGGGCGGCGATTCGATGATCGGCGCGTGCATCGCCGAGCGGCGGGCCAAAATCGCCCTGGATGTGGGGGAAGAAGCCGTGCGCTTCAACAATCCTCTGCTCCCCGACACCCACTCCGAGATGGCGTTGCCGCTGCTCAGTCGCGGCGAGCCGGTGGGCGCGATGACCATTCAGGCGGTGGAGATCGCGGCCTTCTCCGAAGAGGACATCACCACGTTGCAGACGATGGGCGATCAGTTGGGCAGCGCCATCGAGAACGCGCGCCTCTTGCAGCAGATGGAGCAGAGTATGCAAGCCCTGGAATCCGCGCGTGGTGAGTATACGCTGGAATCCTGGCGCAACTTTATGAACCGTATCGGGCAATCGGTGGGGTATCGCTACGATTTGGCCGTGCAGCCGGCCGAGGTTCCGCGCCCGGAGGCCCATCAGGCGCTCACCCAGGCGGCGCGGGTGACGACATCCCTCGCGGCAGAGGCGGCGGAAGAGGAAGAAGAGGGCACCGCGCACAGCGCGGTCGCCGTGCCCATCCGCCTGTGGGATCAGACCCTCGGCGTCGTCAACGTGCGCTTCACGGACGATGCCGTGCCCGAAGAGACGGTCGCGCTGATTGAGCAGATCACGGATCAGTTGGCCCTCTCGCTGGAGAACGTGCGCTTGCTGGAAGAGACCCGCGCCAGCGCGGCCCGCGAGCGGCTGACCGGTGAGGCCACCGCCCGGATGCGCGAGACGCTGGACATCGACACGGTGTTGCAGACGGCGGTTCAGGAGATGGGCGAGATTTTGGGGTTGGCCGAGACGGAAGTACGCCTGGACGTGGTCTCAGAGGGCGCGCAGCCCCAGGTGCGTGATGTGTCGCGGCGGAGGGACATCTAGATGAAAACAGTCAAAGTCGAGCGAACCCTGGTGCGCCAATTCCTGCGAGATCACCTCGTCGTCTCGCTTGTGCCGGTGGTGATCTTGGTCATCTTGGGGATTGTGGGCGCGGGCGCGCTCCTGCGATATGCCGATGGCCTCGTGGACGTGCTATCCACCGACCTGGTGGCCGTTGCCGAAGCGCAAGTGCGCTATCTGGGACAGGACGTCATCCGCAATCGGGCGCGGGATGTGGCGCGGCAGGTGGACATCTACCTGGCGGCGCATCCCGATGCCACCATCGCCGAGTTGCAGGCCCGGCCCGAATTCCAGGCCATCGCGTTACAGGCGGTGGGCGAGACGGGCTATACCGCCATTCACGAGGCGGAGACCGACATCGTGCGCTTCCACGCCACCAATCCGGGCCTTATCGACACCGACGCTGGCTATTTGGCGGAGACGCTGCCCGAATTCTGGATGATTTTCCACACGCCCCACGCGCGGGAGCAGGCCGGGTACTACAGTTGGATCGAACCGACCGGTGAAATCCGCGACAAGTACATGGTGGTCACGCCGGTGAGCCGGCGTGTGGAGGGAGCAACGCTGATGGTGGCCGCCACAACCTATATCGACGAATTCGCGCGTCCGATGGTGGCTGTGCGGGGCCGCGCGCGTGAGGCCCGCGTGGGATACGATGCCGCTGTGCGCCAGGTGGCGTGGTGGGGCGGCGGCGCGCTGGCCCTGATGGTGCTGCTGATCGTGGCGCTGACGCACCAGGCCATCCGGCGCGGTGTCCAGGCGTATATCCAGCCGCTACGCGACCTGACTGAGCGGGCGCGCAATCTGGGCACGGATGACGCGGGGCCGCCGCTGCCGACCTTGACGTCGCGCGCCGACGAGATCGGCGCGTTGGCCCAGGCCCTGGCGCGGGCCGAGGGCCGGGTGCGCGAGTCGTTGCACGCGCTGGAGCAGTGTCTGGCCGAAGAGAGCGTCACGGCGGCGCGGCAGTCCCAGGCGCTCCAGGCGGCCACGGCGGTGGCTAACGCGGCGTCCACCGTATCCGAACCGGAGCGCTTCCTGTGGCGGGCCGCCGACCTGATCCAGGAGCACCTGGGCCTGTATCACGCGGGCATCCTGTTGGTGGACAAGTCCGGCGAGTGGCTGGAGTACCGGGCCGGGAGCGGGCCTGAGGGGCGGCTGATCGTGGAGCGGGGGGCGCGCTTCGAGATTGGGGCGGCGTCGCCGGAGGGCCGATGCGCGGCCCAATCCCGGCAGCAGGTGATCCCGGACACGCGCGATGCGGAGCACTTCGTCGAGAACCCCGATCTGCCGCAGACGCGCTCCGCAGTGCTGCGGCCCTTGATGGCGCGGGGAGAGGTCATCGGCGTGCTGGATGTGCAGAGCGCGGAGCCGGATGCTTTTGACCCGCTGCTTCTCAGCGTGCTGGCGGTCATCGCCGACCAGATCGCGTTGGCGCTGGATAACGTCCATCTCCAGACGCAACTCGCGTCCGGGGCGGCGTCCGGGACGGCGGAGGATGAGGTGCGTCAGGAAGCCTGGACGCAGCTTTTGAAGACCGGCGGCGCGGCGGGCTATCTGCGCGATTTGATGGGCAACATCCGCCCGGTGGATGCCGCCGCGCGCCCGGAGATGCGCCGGGCCGCCGCCGCCCGCAAGATCACGCGCCTGGACGAGACCACGCTGGCCGTCCCGGTGATGAGCCGCGATCAAGTGCTCGGCGTCGCGCGGCTGCGGAAGCCGGAAGACGAAGGCCGCTGGACGGATCAGGAGTTGGCCGTCGTGCAGACGTTGATCGAGCAGTTGGGGGTGGCGTTGGAAAGCGCGCGGCTGTATCAGGATACGCAGAAAGCGGCGGCCCGCGAGCGGATGACGGGCGAAATCTCCTCGCGGATCCGGGAATCCCTGGATATGGACACGATGCTGCAAGTGGCGATCCGCGAAATCGGCGAGGCGTTGGAGCTATCCCGCGTCAAGGTGCGGATGGTGACTGCGCCAGAACTGGAGCACGACGCGCGGACTGGGCCAGCGCGGGGGTAAGGAGACGCTAAGGAGACGCTATGGAAAAAAGCACCCTTCGGACACAACTCTTGCTCATCATCATCGGCGTGACCGTGCTGATCGCCGTCATCATCACGGCGGCGGATGTGGCGCACTTCCGGGCGACCTACCGGCTGGCTTTGGAGAACCAGGCTCTGGCGGAGGCGCGCTATCTGCGCGAGAGCCTCCACGATAACCTGAACTACTTCGCGCTGGATAATTTGCCGGGGATCACGGCCCGCTTGCAAGCGCTGGTGGCGGCTGATGACGCTTTCGCCTATGCCTACATCGCCGACGCGCGCGGGGTCATTCTACACCACACGCGCCCGGCACGCATCGGGCAACCGGCGGACTTCCCGCTCTTCGATGCCGTAGTCTTCCGCGGGGCGGGGGATGTGGTGACTTTCGAGGCGAATGGGGCTTATGAGGTGGCGATCCCCTTGTTGCACGTTGACAACATCGTGGGGGTGTTGCATGTGGCGGTGGATGCGCGGGCGATAGGGTCCCAGGTGCTGGCCGTCTTCCTGATCCGCGCCGGTATATTCAGCGGCCTTTTGGTGGTGATCGGCGGATTCATCGCCGGATTCACGACGCGGTATGTGAACCGCCCGCTGGCGCGCTTGAAGGGCGCGTTGCAACAGGTGGCGGAGGGCGACTTCGCGCAGACGGTGCCTGTGCTGCGCGACGACGAGATCGGCGAGTTGACCGATGCCTTCAACGCGATGACCGCGCACTTGCAAGAGCGGGTGGCGGACTTGGAGCAGCGCGTGGCCGAGCGCACCCGCGATGCGGAACTGCGCGCGGCGCATTTGCGGGCCGCCGCCGAGGTGGGCCGCTCTATCACCTCAATTCTGGACACGGATCGCCTGCTCAACCAGGTGGTCATGCTCATCCGCCAGCGTTTCCAGATGTATTACGTGGGCCTGTTCCTGCTCGATGCGTCCGGGGATTGGGCCGAGTTGCGTGCCAGTGACGGGGCTGCCGGTGATACCCTGCTCCAGGAAGGCTTCCGCATCCCCGTCGGCGAGGGGCTGATTGGCTGGAGCATCGTCAATGCGCGCTTGCGGTTGGTGGCGGATGTGCGGGATGATCACACGCGCATCGACGTGCGCGCGCTGCCCGACACCCGCTCGGAGGTCGCGTTGCCGCTGCGCTCGCGGGGCGAGGTCATCGGCGCGCTCTCGGTGCAGAGTGATGCGTATGACGCCTTCGACGCGGATTTCCTGGAAGTCCTTCAAACCCTGGCCGACGAGGTGGCGGTGGTTATTGATAACACGCGGCTCTTTGCGCGGACGCAGGAGGCGTTGGAGGCTCAACGCCAGACCTATGGCGAACTCACCCGCCGGGCCTGGCGGCAGATGTTGGCCGCGCGCGAGGCGTGGGGCTACGAATATGAGGGTGGGGACGCGCCCCGGCGCGTCGAGGGCGAGTGGGATGAGGCCATGGCGCAGGCGCGGCGCATCGGGCGTAGCGTCAAGGACGCGGCGGCGGCCCGCCTGGCGATCCCCATCCGCGAGCGGCAAGAGGTGGTGGGCGTCTTGGGCCTGGAGAAGCCGGAGGCGGGGGCCGATTGGAGCGCGGACGAGATCGCGCTGTTGGAGACCCTGGCCGAGCGGTTGGGCGTGGCGCTGGAGAGCGCGCGCTCTTACCAGGACACGCAGAAGCGGGCGGCCCGCGAGCAACTGATGGGCGCGGTCACGGCCCGCGTCCGGGAGTCCCTGGACATCGACCAGGTGATGCAGACCGCCGTGGAGCAAATCCGCGTGGCCCTGGGCCTGCGCGAAGCGGTGATCCAATTGGGCGCGGTGGACGTGTCCGACTGGGAGCAGTGATGATGCGGAGAGCTGATATGGCAAATGGTAGATGGGGCCGCGGCCGGCGGTTGACCGGCGGCGCGCTGGCGATACTCCTCTTGGCGTTGCTGGCCTGGCCGGTGTTGGTCGCCGGGCAGACGCGCCCGCAGCGGGTGCTGCTCATCAATTCCTATCACGAGGGGCTGGATTGGACGGATAGCATCGTCGCCGGCGTGGAGGAGGTGCTGAATTCGGCCCCTTCCAATATCCATCTCTACGTGGAGTATATGGACGCGCTGCGTTTTGAGGGCGAGCGCTATGAGCGCATCTGGTACGATCTCCTGTCGGAGAAATACGGGCATCTCCAACCGGACATCGTGCTGGTATCCGATGACGAGGCGTTTGCGTTTGTCCTGGCCCACCGGGACGCCCTTTTCCCCAGGACGCCCATCGTCTTCTGTGGCGTCAACGCTTTTGAGGAGGGCCTGGTTGAGGGGCTGCGTGACCGGATAACCGGCGTCATCGAAGATGTGAGCCTGGACGAGACGCTGGATTTGGCCCTGACCTTGCATCCAGAGGCGCGGCAGGTCATCGCCATCAACGACGGCACACAGCTTGGCAAAATTTACTATTCACAGTATCGGGAACTCGTCCAGCGCTATGATGACGCGGTGCGCTTTCGGTATTACGAAGATCCCCTGATTGAGTCTCTGCTGGACAGTTTGCGTCAGGTTAGGGCAGGGGATACCATTGTCTTGGTGCTCTCTTTCAGCCGCGATAGCGACCACCGCTTTTATCCGCACGCGGAGGCGATGCAACTTCTGGCGGCCAACACCGAAGCGCCGATCTATGGCCTGCGGGACGCTTACCTGGGGCATGGGCTGATGGGCGGCAAGCTGGTCAGCGGGCGCGCGCAAGGCGAGGCCGCCGCGCGGATCGCGTTGCGTATCCTGGATGGCGAGTCCCCGGCGAATATCCCGGTGACGGGGGTGCCGAACGTCTTTATGCTGGACTATCAGCAGCTACAGCGCTTTGGCATCGAGCAAGGGCTGTTGCCGGGCTACAATCCCAGATGGCCGGGAGAGACCGCCACCATCATCGGTGCGCCGCCCTCGTTTGTTGAGCAATACGGCTTGCCGCTGTTGGTGGGTGGGGTGGTGCTGTTGGTGGGCGGGATCATCGTCGCGGTGCAGTACAGCGGCCTGCAACGGGTGCGTGAGACGGAATCGGAACTGCGCCAGAGCAATCTGGAGCTAGAGGCTGTCCGCACCTCGCTGGAAGAGCGCGTGGATGCCCGCACGCGCGATCTCGCCAAGCGCACGGAACAGTTGGAACTGGCGTCTGCCGTGACCCGTGACATCGCCGCCATCCACGATCTCGACGAATTGCTGCGTTCCGTCGTCAACCTCATCTCGGAGCGCTTCGGATTCTATCACGCCGGCGTCTTCCTGGTGGATCGCACCGAGGAGTACGCGGTGTTGACCGCGGCCTCATCCGCCGGCGGGCAGCAGATGTTGGAGCGCAAGCATCGGCTGCGACGCGGGGTGGGGCTGGTGGGGACGACGCTGGATACTGGGGAACCGCGCATCGCGCTGGACGTGGGCGACGACGCGGTCTGGTTCAATAACCCTGATCTGCCGGACACCCGCTCGGAGTTGGCCTTGCCGCTGATGATGCGTGGCGACGTGATCGGTGTGCTGGACGTGCAATCTGTGGAGCCGGAGGCCTTTAGCGAGGACGATATGCGGATCCTGCGGACAATGGCGGATCAGTTAGCGGTCGCCATCGACAACGCGCGCCTCTTCGCCGAGACGCAACAGGCCCTCGATGCGGAGCGCCGGGCCTATGGCGAGTTGGAGCGCGAGGCGTGGCGACAACTCTTCCGCACGCGCCCGCACTGGGGCTATGTGAGTGACGCGCATGGTGTCGTGTCTCTGGAATCCCACATAGCAGAAACCGCGTCCCAAGAAGTCACCGGGCCGCCGCCGGTGGAACTGCCGGTCAAATCCCGTGATCAGGTGTTGGGCGTCTTCAAGGCGCGCAAGGCCGAGGACGAACCCTGGACATCCGAGGAGCGCGAGTTGCTGGCCTCGCTGCTGGATCAGGTGGGCGTGGCCCTGGAAGGCGCGCGCTTGTATCGGGATACCCAGCGCCGCGAGGCCCGCGAGCGCGTCATCCGCGAGATTTCTGACCGGATGCAGCAAGCTGTGGATATGGAGGCGCTGACTCGCATCACCGCCGAAGAAGTGCGCCGTCTGATGGGCGGCTCGCGCGTCTTCGTGCGGTTTTCGGAGCAGGCCGGCAGCACAGATACCGGCGATGATGATGTAGGCATAGGAGGTGACGAAGATCATGGCGGCTAAATCATCCAGGACAGCGCGGCAACGTGATCGTCTCACCATCGGGCTGTTGACCCCCAACCTCTCGATGCAGACCGATCAGATTTTGTGGCAAGTCTTGACCGAGCAGGGCCGCGCGCGGGGCTTCAACGCGCTCTGTTACGTGGGCGGCCATCTGCGTGACCCTGCGGGATATGAAGCGCAGCGGACGGTGCTCTACGATCTGGCTGGCGCGGCGCGGCTCGATGGCCTGATTATCTTCAGCGGCTCGGTGGGCACCTATTTGAGCATCGAAGAGATGGCCGACTTCTGCACGCGCTACCATCCGTTACCGCTTGTCAGCGTCTCCCAGGTGTTGCCCGGCATCCCTAGCGTGATGCTCGATAACTACCAGGGCTTGCACGAGGCCCTCACGCACCTGATCGATGTGCATGGGTACCGGCACATCGCCTACGTCCGAGGGCCGGCCGGCCATCTGGAAGCCGACATCCGCTATCAGGCGTATGTGGGGACGTTGCAATCCCGCAATATCCCCGTAGACCCCGCGCTGGTGGTGCAAGGTGACTTCTTGCCGGAGTCCGGCGCCCTCGCGGTGCGCGAGCTACTGGACGAGCGCGGCGTGACCTTCGATGCGTTGGTCACGTCCAATGATCGGGTCGCCATCCGCGCTATGGAAACGTTGCAAGCGCGGGGGCTTGTGGTGCCCCAGGATGTCGCGCTGATCGGGTTCGATGATTGGGCTGAAGCCTCGGTGGTCAATCCGCCTTTGACTACCGTGCGCCAGCCGTGGGCCGCGATTGGCGCGCGGGCCGTGGAGATGGTATTGGCGCAGATTCGGGAGGAGGATGTGCGGGCCGAGGTGTTGGTGCCCCCGGAACTGATCGTTCGCCAGTCCTGCGGCTGCGTGATGCCCCAGGTGCAGCGCGTGCCGGTCGCCGCGCCGATCTCGCTCCAAGCCGCGTCCGGGGAGACGGCGAGCGAGCAGTTCTCCGCCGGATGCGCGGAACAGCGCGGGGCGGTGCTGGCCGCGATGGCCGACGCGCTGGCCGAATCGGCGGCTACGCTGCCGGAGACGTGGGCGGAGCAACTGCTGGCCGCCTTTATGGTCGATGTGCGCGACGCGGAATCCGGCACGTTCCTGCGCCAACTTGACGTGCTCGCGCAACGCTTCGTCACCGCGCGCGAGGATATCGCCCGGTGGCACGACGTGATCTCCGAGATGCGCCGGGTGCTATGGCCCTGCCTGCCGGATGTCACGTTGATGCTGCGCGCCGAGAACTTGTGGCAACAAGCGCGGGTGCTGTTGGGCGGCATCGCCGAGCGCGTGCAATCCTATCACCGCATCCTCGCGTCCCGGCAGCGCAGGGTATTGCAGCGCATCGAGAAGAGCCTCATCGCGTCCTTTGAGTTGGACACGTTGCTGGACGTTGTGAACCGCGAGTTGCCCGATTTGGGCATCCGGCAGTGCTATCTTTCCCTGTATACCGATCCCGCGAATCCGACGGGGGGCGCGCGGCTGGCGTTGGCGTATGACGCGACGGGCCGCGTCGCTGTGGACGCCGCGCGGCGGGAGTTCCCCGCGCCGCAGGTGTTCCCGGAGGGCCTCGTGGCCGACGGCGAGCCGTATGCCCTCGCGGTCGAATCGCTCTTCTTCCGCGAGCAGCAACTTGGCTTTGTGCTCTTCCACGGCGACGCGGAGGTGCAGGCGCGCTACAATATGTTGCAGGGCCAGTTGAGCAGCGGCCTCAAGGGCGCGTTGCTGGTGGCGCAGGTGGAAGAGCGCGCCCGGCAGTTGCAGGCCACGTCTGACGTGGCCGAAGCCGCCGGCAATATCCTGGAACTGGAGCGGTTGATGCAGGAGGTCGTCGAGCTTGTCCAGCGGCGCTTTGACCTGTATCATGTCGGCCTGTACCTGATCGATGCCGCAGACCCGGTCGCCGTGTTGCAGGCCGAGGCCGGCGCGACGCTGTCCCAGGCGCAATCATTCGAGATCGGCGGGGCCTCGATGGTCGGCGCGTGCATCGCCGCCAAAGAAGCGCGCGTCGCGCCGGGTGCTGGGGACGAGCGCTTCAGCGACGCGGCGGACTTGCCGGAGACCCACTCGAAGATCGTCCTGCCCCTCATCGCGCGGGGCCAGGCTGTCGGCGCGCTGACCATCCAATCGCCGCGCATGAACGCCTTCGCCCCGGAGGACATCGCCATATTGCAGACGATGGCGGGCCAGTTGGCCGGTGCCATCGAGAACGCGCGGCTGCTGGCCGAGACGCAGCAGCGCACGCGGGAGTTGGGCGTGCTCAACACGTTGAGCCAGACGCTCGCGGCGCGCCTGGACGTGGCCGGGGTGCTCAAGGCCATCTATACCGGCGCGGCAACGCTGCTCGAAGTGCCGCATCTGCACATTATCGTGTACGACGCGCAGCAGAAGACGTTCTCCGTCGCGCTCTATGTCGAGCGCGGCACGTTCCACACGGAGGAGGATTTGGTTGTCTCGGAAGAGACCGGGCTGGTGGGTTACGTGATCCGGCACCGCGAGCCGCTGCTGATCCGCGAGGATGTGGAAGGATGGATGGCGGAGGCCGGGATCGTCGGGGTGGGGGATGGGCAGTTGCCGCGCTCGTGGTTGGGCGTGCCGATGTTCAGCGGGGAGCAGGTGCTCGGCGCGATTGTGGTGCAGAGTTTGACGCGGGCGGGGCTGTACAACGAGCACGACCGCGACCTGTTGGTTTCCATCGCCGGGCACGCGGCTATCGCGCTGGAAAACGCGCGGTTGGTGCAGCGCACGCAGGAGACCTTGCGCGAGACGCAGTTGCTCTATCGCGCCAGCCGCGCCCTTATCGCCTCTGAAAATCCCGCCGACGCGCTGCGCTCTGTGGTGGCGCAGGTGGTTGAGGCCCTGACGGCGCACCGGGTGATCTTGATTGTGCTGGATGTGGCGGCGGAAAAGGTGCGCGATTACGTGATCGCCGGCCCCGGAAGCGACGAGTTGACCCATACGCCCACTTACGCGGAGTTGCAGGCGGGGTTGACCGGCTGGGCGATCCGCCAGCGCGAGGCGGTCGTCTCGCCGAAGGGCCAGCCCGATCCGCGAGAAAGCCCAGAGGTGCAGCGCAATCGCAATAACGATGCCGCCGGCGCTATCGTCGTTGTGCCCTTGCTCTACGGCGATCAGGTGCTCGGCACCTTGACCGCCATCAACCGCATCGACCAGCCGGACTTCACGGAGTCGGACGTGGATTTGATGCTGGCCCTGGCGAACCAGGCTGCCGCCGCGTTGGCTAACGCGCAACTGCTGGAGCAGACGCGCGTGACGCTGGCGGAGACCGAGGCCCTGTATCGGGCCAGCCAATCGCTGGTGGCCTTTGCGGATGTCGATGCCGCCATCCAGTCGGTGAGCGATATCGCGCGGGATGCTTTGGGCGCGCTCCATGTGTTGCTCATCATCTTTGACGAGGACAGGCAGGAGATTTTGGACTATATCTATAGCGGCCATACGCCGGAGTTGCCCCCTGGCTTGACCTTTACTTACGACGAGTTGCAGCAAGGTCTGAGCGGTTGGGCGATACGGGAACGCCAGGTGGCCCTTTCGCGCAAGGGGATCGCCGACCCTCGGGAGAGCCGCGAGGTGCAGGAACGGCGGCGGCGCGAACAGGCCGGAGCCATCATCGTCGCGCCCTTGATTTATCAAGATCGGATTTTGGGGACGATGACGGCGGTTAATCACCATGACCAGCGCGATTTCGAACCGCGTGACGCGGATCTGCTGATGACGCTGGCCCGGCAGGCCGCCGCCGCGCTGGCTAACGCGCGCTTGTTGCAACAGACGCGCGAAACGCTCCAGGAGATGGAAGCGGTGCAGCGCAGGTATCAGGAACAGGCGTGGGCCTACTACCTGGGCAAAGCGCGGGTGCCGGCCCACGAACTCACGCGCCGGGACGCGGCGCCCCTCGGCGACGCGGTGCTGCCCGAAGTGCGGCGCGTCGAAACCGAGCGGCGTCCGGCCATCTTCACCGAGGACGAGGTGGTCGGCGCGGATCGCGCGGCCCTGGTCGTGCCGAGCATCTCACGCGGGCAGATGTTGGGCGCTATCGGCATCCACGACGATGAGGCGCGGGAGTGGTCGGAGGACGAGATCGCCATCCTCGAAGCGGTGGCCGAGCGGATGGCGATGACCGCCGAGAACCTGCGTCTGCTCGATGAGACGCAGCGCCGCGCGGCCCGCGAGCGGCTCACGGGTGAGATTACGGCGCGGATGCGCGAATCGTTGAATATGGAGCGCGTCCTCCAGACGGCGGCCCGTGAGTTTGGGGATGCCTTGAACGCGGCTGAGATCAACATTCGTCTGGTGTCGGGCCAACCCAATGAGACGGAGGAGGGGCGATGAGGCTAGAGGCAATCCGCCAGCAAGTGGCCCGGCTGCTCAAGCCGCCGGTTTTTGAGGATGATGAAGAGACGACCCGAATCGCGCGCCTGACATATATTATTGCGCTGTTTATGTTGGCGGTGGTGGTAACTATCGGCGGCTATTTTCGTCTGGTCTTTCCGGCTGACCAGGGCCTGGAGCGGGTGCTGTTTGAGACGGCGTTGCCCGGCTTGGTTGCCGTGCTGACCCTCGTGCTGCTGCGGGCGCGGCGGGTGCAGTTGGCGAACTGGGTCTTTCTCGGCGCGATGAGCGCGCTCTTCTTTTATCTTAGCGCGACATACGGCGGGGTGGCTGGCCCGGAATTCCCTCGGATTGTGTTGCTACCTGTTTTCGCGGGACTGTTCCTGGGGGGACGCGCGGCGTTCATAACGGCGGGTATATGTGTCTTAGCCAGTCTGGGATTGCTCTATGGTGAACAGCAAGGGTGGCTACCGCTGTTCGATGTGGTCGAAGTGGCCGGGGATTACACGCAGCGGGATTTCTGGATTTATCGCAGCACAGAATTTTTGCTGGCCGCGCTGGCGCTATATCTGACGGATCACTCAATCCGCCAATCGCTGGCACAGGCCCGCGAGAACGCGGTGGCGCTCTCGGCGGCCAACCTCGAGCTCGAGGCCAGCCAGGCGGCGTTGCAATTGCGCACCGCCGATTTGGAGCGCCGCTCGGCCTACCTGGAAGCGTCCACCGAGGTGGGGCGGGCCGTGGCCTCTATCCTGGACACTGATACGTTGTTGACGCAAGTGGATGAAATCATCCGCGTGGCCTTCGATCTGTACTTTGTGGGCCTTTTCTTGGGCGATGCGACCGATCCGCACGTGACTTTGCGCACGGGCACGGGCGCGTCGGGTCAGGCCCTCGTGGCGCGGAAGTTTTCCTTGCCCATCAACGAAGCTTCTTCGGTGGGCTGGAGTATGTTGCACGGGCGCGCGCACACATGCCAGGAGGATGATCCGCAAATGGGCTGTCTGTTCATCTCCGAACTGCCGGATGCCCGCTCAGAGGTGGCGTTGCCGTTGCGCTCGCGGGGGCAGACGTTGGGCGTGTTATTGGGGATGAGCCGGAGGCCGGATGCTTTCACGTCGGATTTGGTGGCGGTGCTTCAGCCGATGGCGGATCAGGTGGCCCAGGCGATTGACAACGCGCGGCTCTTCGCCGAGACGCAAGCGGCATTGGAGGCCGAGCGGCGGGCTTACGGCCAGGTCGAGCAGGAGGCGTGGGCGCAACTGTTGCGCACGGGCGATGTTGTCGGGGTCCGCTACGCGGGGAAGCATGTCGCGCCTATTGGCGATCTTTGGACGCCGGAGATGCAGGCCGCGGTGCAGCAGGGCGAGCGTGTCGTCGTCGGGACGCCGGTGCTGGACGAGGCGCGGCACGCCTTCGCCGTCCCCATCAAGGTGCGCGGGCAGACCATCGGCGTGGTCAACGCGCGGCGCAAGGCAGAAGGGGGCATGTGGTCAGAGGAGGAGATGGCCTTGCTGGATACCCTGGTGGAGCAGTTGAGCGTCGCGTTAGAAAGCGCGCGGCTTTATGAGGACACGCAG
>SLSP01000483.1 GCA_007130345.1 Thermoflexales bacterium | reverse complement strand
GAAGGTGCTATAATAGCAGTGTTTGCTATATTTAGTGGCGGGCCATCTCAGGCCGTTCTCTGATCTCAAACGCCCGAATCAAGTCCTCTTTACGCATTACGCATTACAAAATCGGACAACAACTCAGGAGAAACTAAACTATGTCGGATGCGAACTACATTAAAGAAGCCCATCCCAGGGATACCGTGCAGGTCACGTTCCCCGATGGGCGCACGTTCGAAGCGCCTCTGAGGACACCGGTAGAGGCGTTCATCAACATTGCCTATCCAGACTCGGAGGTGCCCTTTATCGCCGCGCTGGTCGATGGCAAGCTGCGCGAGTTGACCCATCCCCTGAAGCGCGATTGCGTCATCGAGCCTATCGACTTATCACAATCCGATGGGGTACGCATCTACCGCCGCGCGCTGTCCTTTATGATGATGGCCGCCGCGCACCACCTGTTCCCCGAAGCGGAAATCTACGTAGATCACTCGCTGCCCTTTGGCGGCTACTTCTGCGAAGTGCGCAATCATCCCCCCTTTACGGAGGCGGAGTTGCAGCAGATCGCCGCCGAGATGCAGCGGATGGTTGAGGCCGATGAGCCGATCCGCCGCGAGCGGATGCCGGTGGAAGAGGCCCTGGAAATTTTCCGCCAACGGGCCGAGGATGACAAGGTCGCCATTTTCCGGGAACGGGATCGCAAGAAATACAACTATCTGCGTATGTATAACCTCAACGGCTACCAGGATTACTTCCACGGGTATATGGTCCCCTCCACTGGCTACCTCAAATACTTCAAGGTCTTGCCGTGGGGAGACGGCTTCATCCTGCAATTTCCGCGCCGCCATCAGCCCACGCGCCTCCAGGAAGCCCAACGCGACCCGCAACTGCTGACCGTCTTCCGCGAGTATGGGCGCTGGCTGCGCCTGCTCGGCACGGAACACGTCGGCGGGCTGAACCAGGCCATCGATGAGGATAAGCTACGCCGGGTCATCCTGGTCTCAGAAGCGCTCCACGAGCACCGCATCGCCAACATCGCGCATCAGATCTGGCAGCGGCGCGACACTGTGCGCGTCGTGCTCATCGCCGGGCCGTCGTCATCGGGCAAGACCACATTCTCCAAGCGGCTGGCGGTGCAATTACTGGCCTATGGCATCCGGCCCTACGCGCTGGAACTGGATAACTACTTTGTCAATCGCGAGGATACGCCGCGTGATGAGAAGGGCGAGTATGACTTCGAGACGTTGGAGGCTCTGGATGTTGCGGTGTTTAATAAGCACCTTCAGGCATTGCTGCGTGGCGAAATGGTGCAGTTGCCGCATTTTAACTTTATCACGGGACAGCGGGAGCCGGGCAAGACGGTCAAGATCGATACGGATCAGGTGATCATCATCGAGGGCATCCACGGACTGAATCCTCGGCTGGTATCTGCCCTGCCCTCCGATAGAACCTATCGCATCTTCGTATCCGCGTTGACCCAACTGAACCTGGATCGCCATAATCGCGTGCCCACCACCGACACGCGCCTGATTCGCCGGATCACCCGCGACGCGCGCACGCGGGGCTACAGCGCCCAAGACACCATCGCGCGCTGGGAGAGCGTGCGCCGAGGCGAAAAACGCCACATTTTCCCGTACCAGGAAAACGCCGACGTGATGTTCAACTCCGCCCTGGTCTACGAGCTGGCGGTGCTCAAGCCCTTCGCCGAGCCGCTGCTGCTCCAGGTGGATTCCGATTCCCGGCAGTGGGTGGAAGCCAAGCGCCTGCTCACTTTCTTGCAATGGTTTAAGGTTGCCGATCCGACGCTAGTTCCTGAAAACTCGTTGCTGCGGGAATTCGTGGGCGGATTGGCGCTGGAAGAATTTCACTGGGACTAAACGATGACCTGTCCTGAATGTAGCGCCGCTCTCGATAGCGCGGGTACACCCTGCCCGCGCTGTGGCGCTATTACAGAAGCTGCCCCCGCGCCGAAACTCACCACGCGGCGGCGGGGCCTCCGGTGGGCTATGTACAGCGCGCTGGCGCTGCTGCTCTTCATTGTAGTGATGGCGGCCTCGGCCTACGCGGGCCTGTATCACGGCGAGCGGGATCGCCAGACGCAACGCCACGAGGCCATCGAGCAACACTACCGGGCCGGCCTGGTAGCCCTGAACGAGGGCCGGCCTGAGCGCGCCCTGGCAGAGTTCGCCTATGTGCAACAACTCGATCCGCAGCACACCCTGGCCGCGCAGGGCATAACCGAGGCGCGCGCGCGCCTGGCCGTGGAGCCTACGCCCACCTCCGAAGTCACCCAATCTCTGGCGGAGCAACTGCTGGAGCAGGCGCGGGCCGCGTATGTCGCCGAGGATTGGCCGGCGACGGCGCGCACGCTGACCCAACTCCGCGCGCTGGACCTCGCCTATGCTCAGGAGGAGGTGGAGGAGCTGCTCTTCACCAGCCTGTACCATGCCGGCATCGCCGCGTTGGATGATGAGCTTCTGGAAGTGGGCATCTCGTACCTGGATCAGGCCATCGCCTTGCGCCCGCTGGATGTCGAAGCTGTCAACCGGCGCAATCTGGCGGCGCGGTATCTGGGCGCGCTCACCTACTGGGGCGTGGATTGGGACGTGAGCATCTCGCGTTTCGAGGCGCTGTATGCCGTCGCGCCGCACTACAAAGATGTGCCCACGCGGCTCTACAACGCCTATCTGGCGTATGCCGATCACCTGGCCGAGCAGGGCGAGCACTGCCCGGCGGAGCGTAAATACACGCAGGCGTTGCGCCTCTTCTCCGACGTCCGCGTGGATCAGCAGCGGGCCGAAGCCGCCCAGGTCTGCCTGGTCGCAACCCCTATCCCCTTGACCGGGGACGCGCCCGTGATGACGCCGCAACCCATCCAGGGCTTCTCCACGGGGCGATTAGCCTATCCCGTGTACAGCCGGGAGCGCGGCACTTTTGACCTGTACGCGCTCTACGCCGATGGCCGCATCCGCCAGATAGCGCGGGGCGCGGATCAGCCCTGGTGGGAGCGGGGCACCGGGCGCGTGGTCTACCGGGATCGGCAAGCCGGGGATGTGAAGATGATGCTGCCCGAAGAGGGTTTGCCGCTCCAGTTGCTGGCGCCAGGGGGCCAGGCGTGGCCGACCCTTTCGCCTGACAGCCAGCGCCTCGCCTACGCGGCCCAGGACGCTGGCGGCGGATGGGGCATCTACGTGGCCTCCCTCGTCAACCCCGGCGAAGCGCAACGCCTCGCGGCGGGATGGGCGCCGGCGTGGGGGCCGACGGGCCACCTGGCCTATACCGGCTGCGACGCCGAGGGCATTTGCGGCATCATGCTCAATCACCCGGACGACGGCCAGCCCGCCACGCGCCTCACCGCGAGTCGCAATGACGTAGCCGTGAGCTGGTCGCCGGGCGGGGATTTGATCGCCTACATGACCAACGTGACCGGCAACTGGAACATCTTCCTGCTCAACGTCCACGGCGGCGTCCAGCAACTCACCACCCACGAGGCCCACGACGGCCTGCCCACATGGTCGCCGGACGGGAGCCATCTCGCGTTCGTGAGCAATCGCAGCGGCGGATGGGCGCTCTACGTAATGCCCCTCAGCGGCGAGGTAACGTGGCGCATCCTCGACCTGGGGCCGGCGCTGCCGGGATGGGAGAACCAGCGCATCTCGTGGTCGCCTTGACGAATGGGCGAATTCGAGTATAAATAGGGGTATCGGGGCATAGCGCAGTTTGGTAGCGCGCACGGTTTGGGTCCGTGAGGTCTGCGGTTCAAATCCGCATGCCCCGACTGGAGACCGCACGGCCTGTCATAATGACGGGCCGTGCGGTCTGTAAGGGCCAAATTCAGAGCTACTGAGCAGCTTGTAGGGCGCACGGCCCGTGTGTAACTCACTCTCCAAGTGGGCCATCTCCGCGCAGTTCCTCACCCGCAAAAGAATCGCCCCCTCCGGACTCCCCCCTCAGAAACACAGGAATGCGCCTGCGATGCACCAGAATTCAAAATTCAGCAGTCAGCAATCAGGAAAGAACCAGGGAGACGACCATCCGAAACCCGAGGTAGTCGCCGAAGTAGTCGGGAAGGAGCCTGTACCGGGCGGCGCACCGCGCGCGCCGTCCATCGTGGTCCCAGGAACCGCCGCAAAAGATTGCCTCCGGCGCTGTCCATTCCCAGACGTTGCCGCTCATATCCCACGCGCCCACCGGACTGACGCCTTGTGGATAGGTACAAATGGTTGTTGTGCCAATT
>SLSP01000539.1 GCA_007130345.1 Thermoflexales bacterium | reverse complement strand
GCCCTTTTTTCAGGCGAGTCATAAATTAGTGTCGTCTGGGTCTCCGTGTCGCGGTAGTGGGTTTGACGCCTGACAGGCAATCGCGCGCACCGCGACACCGTCAAGCAAGGTTCTGTTTCTCGGCCCACACGGCGGCCCATTCCTCCTGTTGTTGCACTTCGGTGACGCGCGCGCCGTGCCGCGCCAATGCCGCGCGCACTTCTTCGGCCTGCTCTCCCACGAGGATGCCCGAAGCGATCAGCGTGCCCCCGACGCGCAAGCGCGCCGCCAAATCCGCCGCCAATCCCACGATGACGGGGGCCAGGATGTTCGCCAGCACCACGTCATACGTTCCGCTGGCGGCCTCGATGGAGCCATGGCGTGGATGCACCACGTCGGCGACGCGATTGACGCGGGCGTTGCGGCGCGTGACTTCGACCGCCTGCGCGTCCATATCCACCGCAACGACCTCCGCCGCGCCGAGCTTGGCCGCCACCAGGGCCAAAATTCCGGTGCCGGTTCCCAGGTCGAGCACGCGCGCGCCGGCCACGCCCAAACGTTCCAGCGCCTGGATGCAGAGTTGCGTGGTGGGATGCAATCCCGTGCCGAAGGCCAGGCCCGGATCCATCTCCAGCAGCACCTCGCCAGCAGCAGGCTGGTAAGCGCGCCACGACGGTTTGATGACGACCCGTTCACCGATGTGGAGCACGGGGATGCTCTCTTTCCATCCCGCTGTCCAATCCTCATCGTAGATGGTGCGGAACGTCGGCGCCGGGATCGTGGGCCAGATATGCCGCAGATGGCCCATCGCCGCGTCCACCTGCTGGCGGCGCGCTGCGATCTCAGTATCCTGAATCAAGTACGCCTTGACGGTCACGAGGGCGTGAGCATCCTCAAGGTGCTCGCCCATATCGATGGCGACGCCCTGGGGCGCGTAGCGACACAGCACCTCGGACACAGCCTCGGCTGCTTCAGGCAGCACGCGCATACTGACTTCCAGCCACGCGCTCTCCGGTGTGGCCGTCATAGGCCGAGCGCCTCCCGCACGCGATCCACGAAGCCCTGCTTTTCGGTCACGACGATTTCGGTGCCCAGGGATTCGGCCAACTTCTGGAAGAGTCCCCGCTGTTCCGTGTTGAGCGTGGTGGGCACGACCACTTGCACGATGACCAGTTGATCGCCGCGTTGACTGCTGCGCAAGTGCGGCACCCCCAGGCCGCGCAGTCGGAAGATAGCGCCGGATTGTGTGCCCTCCGGGATGGTGATTTCGCGCTCGCCATCTAGCGTGGGCACGGTCACAACACTGCCCAATGCCGCCTGGGCCACATTGATCTGGAGTTCCAGGATGATGTCGTGATTGCGGCGCTTGAAGAACTCGTGTTCTTTGACCTCCAAGGTGATATACAGGTTGCCAGGAGGCGCGCCTTTATCGCCTGGTTCGCCTTGCCCGCTGAGGCGGATGGTCACGCCGTTATCGACGCCGGCGGGCACCGACACCTGGATGCGGCGTTGCGCGTAAGCGCGCCCGGCCCCGCGACATTTGCGACAGGGGCTTTCTACGATTGCGCCCTTGCCATTACATCGGGGGCAGGTGGTAATGTTGACGAAGGAGCCGAGGAAGGTGTGTTGCACGCGGCGCACCTGGCCCGCGCCTTTGCACTCCGGACAGGTCTCTGGGGATGAGCCGGGTTCTGCGCCGGAACCTTCACACGCGGGGCACGTCTCACGGCGCTGCACGGTCACGTCCTTCTCCACGCCGAAGACGGCCTCCTTGAAATCAATGACTAGGCGCGTCCGCAGATCGCCGCCGCGCTGCGGGCCGGAGCGCGAGCTTTGAGCGAAGCCGCCAAACCCGAAGTTGCCGAAGACCTCGGCGAAGATGTCGAGGGGGTCCCGCCCGCCTCCGAAATCGAAGCCGAATCCCGGCGGGGTATCGGTGCCGTAGTGGTCGTAGATTTTGCGCTTTTCCGGGTCGGCCAGGACTTCGTAAGCGGAGTTGACCTCTTTGAACCGCTCTTCGGCGTCCGCTTCTCGGCTTACGTCAGGGTGAAATTTGCGGGCCAGTTGTCGATACGCGCGTTTGATCTCTTCTGGCGTGGCCTCGCGGGAGACGCCGAGCACTTCATAGTAATCGCGGTTCGTCATACGCTATCGTCCGGCGCGGCATCCGGGTCATCGTCGGGCGACGCTTCGACGACGACGCCCTCTGCCTCCACGATGTCCTCTTCTGCGGGCGCGGCGGGCGGGGACGGCGGGGATTTTGCCACGACGACCATCGAGGGGCGTAGGATACGGTCGCCCAGGACGTAGCCCCGCTCGATCTCGGCGACGATCTGCCCGTCGTCGAAGCCTTCCGTCTCCTGGTGGAGCACGGCTTGGTGATACGTGGGGTCAAAGGGATCGCCGGGTTCCAGCGCAATCGCCTGGACATCTTCGGATTCTAAGATCGCGTTGACTTTGCGCTCGATGAGACGCACCCCCTCGATCCAGGAATCCTCGGCCAGCGCTTCGGGTATGGCGTGGAAGGCCCGGCTGAAGTCGTCGAGGATGGGGAGCAAGCGCGCCAGCAGCGCGGCGTTGGCCGCTTTGCGCAGGTTGACGCGCTCGGCTTCGGTGCGTTTGCGGAAGTTCTCGAAATTCGCTTGGGCGCGCTGCCAGCCGTTCAGGTATTCGGCGGCTTTCTGCTCCAATTCGGCCAACTGCTCTTCCAGGCACGCGATTTGGGCCGCTTCGTCGTCCAGCGCTTCGCAAACTGCCGGATCGGCCTCTTCCAGGCTTTCCGACATCACATCTGTAACCGGGGTCGGTATCTCTGCCGTTTCCGGGTGCTCAGCTTCGACACCGTTATCTTCGCGTTCATTTTCTGCCATAGTTCCTCCCATCAGCGATAATGTAGTGTTACGTCTCACAGAGTGTCTGAAGCACTCTCGGTGAGTGCCTCGTGGATATCGGGTTGGTACATATCGTAGACCATCTCGCCGAGCACGTGCGCCACGAAGCGCACAGCCGAAATCGCGTGCCCATAGGACATCCGCATCGGGCCGACGACGCCCAACGCGCCGGTCGCGTAATTTGCCACGCCGTAGCGTGCCAGGATCATGCTGCACATCCGCAACTCGTCCCAGCGACCTTCGCCGCCGATGAGCACGCGCACGCTGCCCACCCCCACCGCCGAGGTAAGGGTCTCCGTCAGCACCGCTTGAAGCAGGCTGCGCTCCTCCAGCACCCGTACCACACTCTGCGAGGCCAGGTCGCCTTCTGAGAATTCGGGTGCCTGCAATAGGTCGGAGAGGCCGTGATGGTAGATCTCGTCCGCGGCGCCGCCCTCGGCCTCCCACATCAACGAGAGCACGACCTGGATGACATCGGCCTCGAAGCGCGAGAATTCGCCGAGGCGGGCTTCAATTTGGCGGGCATCGAGGCCCGCGCAAACCTGGTTGAGCCGGTCGGCAGCTTCCCGCAGGGCGTTCTGGGTCATCGGCGCGTTCAAACCGAGCAGTTGCTGTTCCACAGACCCGCCTTGCAAGACTAGCACCAACAAGACGGCGCGTCCGTGCGTCACAATCAGCTCCAGGTGCTTGTAGATGGCCCGCGTGGAGCGCGGCGCGGTGACGACTGCGGCCCCATGCACCGAGCGGGCCAGCACGCTGGAAGCCAGGGGCAGCCATTCTTCAATGTGATCGCGCGCCTGATAGAACTGGTGCGCGATCATTCGCTGCTCCGCGGGCGGGAGAGAGTGCTCTTCCATCAGGTGCTCGACGAAATAGCGGAAGCCCGCTTCGGTGGGGAGCCGCCCCGCCGAGGTGTGGGGCTTGGCAAGGTAGCCCAATTCCTCTAGCCGGGCCATTTCGTTGCGCACCGTCGCCGGGCTGACGTGCAGGTTATAGTGCTCGACCAGCGCGCGGGATGCCACCGCGCCAGCCGTGCGCACATGCTCTTTGACGATCAAGCGCAGCAAGAGCGCTTGGCGTGCCGACAACTCGTTGGCTAACACTTGTTCTCCTTGCCAAAATTAGCACTCAAATAAAGCGAGTGCTAAAAACCACAGTAAATGATACCACGAAGCGCGTAGTGTGTCAATGGAAGCGCACCAGGGTAATTGTATCTAAAGCTCGTACCCTGGTACAGCGCGGCATAAATAACGGGTCTTCGGAGATTCGTGGGGTAAACAGGATTCGAAACGTAATCGGTTTCCTGAGCAACCCACATCTAGTAGCCGCCAACGTTCTCCGCGCATATGTGGGGTATGTTTGAAAGGTTCTCG
>SLSP01000255.1 GCA_007130345.1 Thermoflexales bacterium | reverse complement strand
GCAATACCGCAAAAGTCACCCTGTTTGGGACACGGATGAACACAGATTTCACGGATAAAACCAAAAAAATCCGTGTTTTTCCGTGTAAATCCGTGTCCTTGCTTGAAATCAACCAGGGGCTTCTTCTTGTCACAGGGTTAGTTTTGCGCTACTGCCAATCAAGCAATGGTTGGCACACGGGACAGAAAAAGGTGCTCCGTTGCCCTTGCACAATCCGCGCCACAGTGTAACCGCAACGCGGACACTGCTCGGCGGCGCGGTCGTAGATGCGCAGATACTCCTGGTATTGGCCCAGGTTGCCATCGGGATAGACGTACTGCTGATCGGCGAGGCTGGTGCCGCCGTGATCCAGGGCGGCGCGCAGGCACTCGACGATGGCGCGCTGGAGCCGCGTCATCTCCGCCTCGGTGAGGGAGCCGGCTACCCGCTGCGGATGGATGCGCGCTTGCCAGAGGGCCTCGCTCGCGTAGATGTTGCCCAGCCCGGCGATGACGTGCTGATCCAGCAGCAGGCGCTTGATCTCGCCGCGCCGCCCGCGTAACGCCTCGGCCAACCACGCCGCCGTGAACTCCGGCGCCAGCGGTTCTATGCCGAGCTGGCCCACCACCTCCTGGGCATCCTCCACCAGATAGAAGCGCCCGAACTTGCGCTGATTGATGAAGAGCAGCCACGCGCCATCGTCCAGGGCCAGCCGCGCGCGCAGATGCCGATGCTCGCCGGGGCCGGCGGCGGGCGGACGATGCTCGAACTTGCCGCTCATCCGCAGGTGGACAAGCCACGTCAGGCCGCGATCTAGCGTGAAGACCAGGAACTTGCCGCGCCGGCCTACCTCGGTCACGCGCGCGCCGGTAAGCCTCTGGCAGAACGTCGCCGGGGCGGGCCGGTCGATGGTGCGCTCCCACAGCACGTCCACGCCGGTGATGGCGCGGCCCAGCATCAGCGGGCGCAGCTTGCGCGCGATGGTCTCGACTTCGGGCAGTTCGGGCATATAGCGGCGAATCCGACGCGCTGTTTACCGGGGATAGTCGTACCGCGATGTGTAGCGCTGCATCACCACGTTGAAGTGGGTGCGCTCGGCGTTGGCTAACTGCATAAACAGCTTCTTGGCCTCTGGATCGGCGGCCTGCTTGGCGCTGTTGTGGTAGAGCTTGAAGCTCGTGTCCTCGACGTTGAGGGCGAATAACAGGGCATCCTCTTCGGTGGGATTCTCCGGTAATGCTTCCAGCACGGCCTTCTCCGGCGGGAAGACCAGCGAGACGGCGTCCAGCGAGTCTACCAGTTCCATTTCGGGGATGGCCGCCCAGCCCTCTCCGGCTTGCAGCGCGTCGTATTGCCGCTTGATGTAGTTGTAATGATCCACCTCATCGGCGGCGAGCTTCTTGAACATCCACGCGCCGGCCGGGTCTGCGACTATTTCCGCCAACTTGTGATACAGATCGCGGCCATCCACTTCGAGCTTGAGAGCCTGAGCTAAGACCTCTTGTAATGCCATACTTTACCTCCGGTGTTAGGGTTTATGATGGGTTAATTGCTGTAGAAAAACAGGAAGAACTGCGCCAATCCTAGCAGGCACAAGCCAAAGCCCACGACTTCCCACAAGCCTTTGGGCTTGAGCCAGCGCGCGCGGGCGATCATCATCTGCAATCCCAGCGCCGCGTGAACGCAGAAGAGCACCGCCGTGATGGGGGGCAGCCACACGGTATGCCACACGCTCGCGGTGGCCGGATTGAGCAGTCCCACCACCAGATCGCGCACTATCTCGGTCTTGAAAACGGCCGGCCCGGTCATCAGCATCAGCCAGATCGAGAGCATCAGGGGCAGGGCCGTCCACCGGAGCACGCGCTGATAGATTTTAAGACGCGAGGTTATGCCGTGATGTTCGCGCATAGCGTTCCTCGATTAGTTTGTCATATAAGCATCACTAATATAGCACAAATGGCGAAGGACGTCAATGAGAAGCCCATCCTGGAAGCCCCGCGTTATGAGCGCGTTCCAAGTCCCCGTCCCCGAGACGGGGACTTCGAGCGTTTTCGAGGCGTAGAGAAGCCCCTCCTGGAAGCGCGGGGCTTCCAGAGGGGGGGCTTGATGCGGCTACTCTAACGTGCAGATGGCGCCGGGCTGCTTGATGCGCAGGGCCAGCGTCTCCATGATGCGGAAGCTGTGTTCCAGGTCGGCGGTCTCGATGAAGCCGACGGCCATATCCAGCCCCACCGCCAAATCGATGTGCTGGGCCTGCGCCGCCACGATGAGCACTTGATCCTGGCTCATCATCGGAGAGGCGAAGACGCCGCCGGTGGCCTGCTTTTCCAGCAACTCAATCTCCAGGATGCCGCGCTTGCCATAGACCCGTTGCAGCTTCGTCATCCGGGCCGGGTGCAACACCACGTAATAGGGGGCGTAGAAGCCCTCGGAGATGAGGTGGGCCGTGGCTGCGGATACGTCGGCGAGGGCCTGACCCTCCACGTCCCAATCGCCGAGCTTGAGAGTCTGGCGGCCCGTCGCGTTGAGCAGGCCCTCGATGCCCTCAGCGGCGTTGCCGTGGAAGAGCAGGCGATCTTCGGCCAGCGCGATCTGGGTGACGGCGGCGGCTACGGGGGCCGCGTCGAAGGGTTGTCCGTCGTTCATCAACTCCAGGTCGCGGACGGTGATCACGAACTCGCGGGTGAGCGTGCTCATCGGAAGCTGGCGCGCGATCTTGGCGCGCACGGGTTCGCCTTCGGCCTTTTCGTAAGTGTAAAGCGGCACGGTGTACGCGCCAAAGCCGAGCGGGCCGTACAAATCGAGGATGCGGCGGCCTACCAGCACGCGGCCAGCGACCTGGCTGAGGGTCGCATCGACCACGCGCCATTGTTCTGCGGTCAGGGGTGCTTCATCTCGTAACAGAATGTTTTCCATAAACCTACTCCTTTTTCTTGAGCGTGCCTATCGTCCAGACCTTAGAGGTGGGCGCGGGCACGGATGCGGGGGGGGGTTCTGGGTGTGAGGTTTCCACGCGCTTTAGCAGGCGCTTGAAGAGGGCCTCGTGGTATAATTCCTGCCCGCGCGCGTCATCCAACACGCCCTTCACGCCGGGATCGGCGATTTGGGGCAGATAGCGCGCGTATTGGGCCGCCGTCTCCTGCTCCTGGCGAATGTTGACCTGGAGCTTGTCCGTCGGCGCGGCGGGCAGTTCCAGCGGGGGATGGGTGAGGGGCATTTCCAGGCCGCTTTCGGCCAACTCCTCGCCGAACCAGCCCATATGCTGCATCTCGTTGATGGCTTGCATCAGCAGTTGGCTGGAAACCTCCTCGTCAAGATCCATCATCTCGAACGAGTGAACCAGGTATTGCAACAGCGCGCCGTACTCGTGCTGCACGCCCCAATCGAGGGCCTCGCGGTCGATGGCGGCGAGCGGCGCGGCGGGTTCGTCCGCCTCTCCGGGCGGCTCCTGCTCCGTCTTCTCCACAAAATGCGCGAAGTCGTCCCGGTGACGGCGCTCGTCGGCCAGGATGTACGCGATGTCGTCACGCAGATCGGGGTCTTCGATGCGGGTCAGGTACTCCTCGTACATAGCGATAGCGCGATCCTCGGCGGCCACGTCGCGGCCCATCCAGTCGGGCACAGCGTCGCCGGCGAGATCGGTGAAGCCCCGGTCGGTGTCGGTGTCGCCGCCCAGGCGCACAATCCAGCGCGAGAGGATCCAGAAGTGGCGCATTTCCTCGCGGGCGATGCCCTCGATCTCGCCAGCCAACTCGCCTTCGCCCATCAGGTAGGCGTGGCGCAGGTATTGGATGATAGCGGCGTGCTCATCGCGGGCCGCGGCCTGGAGCATCCTGATCAACTCGGTAGTGTCTAATGGTGTCATAAAGTTCTCCTGGAGAAACTAAGTGGCGTTTCAATAATTCGGGGGGAGACCTGTCAGGTTTCTAAAACCTGACAGGTCTGGGAAAATTCCCCCGGTTTATTGAGCAGATACGAAACTAGCCCCAAAGGCGTTCCGGCGACCCCATTCACAAGCGCGTCACGCGAAAGACCTTTGGGGCCGGGTGGATTCACGGGAAGGTCAGACTTAGTAACGCTTCAGTTTTGTGAGCAACTGCTCAAAAATAGCTCGAAGTCCCCGTCTCGGGGACGGCTCAAGCGAACCCTATTGGTCTAGTACAGCGCGGCATAAATAACTCCCCAGTTGAATGTGCTCCACGGGGAACGTCAGTTCCCCGGTTCGCCGCGTAGTCGCGGATCTGACGATCCGCTCTGAGCGGGGCTAACTGGGG
>SLSP01000482.1 GCA_007130345.1 Thermoflexales bacterium | reverse complement strand
GCAGGAGCAGCACCCAGGGCGGGAGCGCGGTGTCGGTGGGGAGGGTGGTTGAGGTCTGGGGGACGGGGGGCGGCTCGACCGGAGGCGTGGTATCGGTTTGTCCACGGGGATAAAACAGGAAGAACAGCCACGCGAACAGGGACGAGACGGCGAAGAAGATGAGGCCGATGATGTAGATGATGATGGCGATGACGTAACCGGCGATGTCCAGCAGGCCGATGGTGTAGTCGGTGGGCAGCACGAAGGCGATGAGCAGCGCCACGCCGAGTAGGAGCAGGCTGTATTGGCCCCAGCGGGCGCGGAGGTTTTCCAGGATGGTGTAGTTTTGCTTGCGCCAGCCCGCTTGCAGGCCAGTGTAGCGCAGTTGCCCGATCAGCACCAGCCCCACGACGAAGTAGACCAGGATGTGCAGGATCAGGCCGGGCGCGCGGGGCGGGCGTTGGTGCATCAGGGTGGCGACATCGACGCGCGCCAGTCCGGTGAGCACCAGCAATACCGCCGCGCCGGTGCCGAAGCGCGAGATCAGGCGTTCCATCGGCGGCGTCTCGCCGATGTAGAGCGTGGGGTCCTGGATGGCGGCCATATCGTTGGCGGTGGCTTGCGCCTCGACCCAGGCGAAAACGGTCATTCCCCACGTTGCCAGCGTCTCCAAATCGAAGAACGTCCAGGGTTCGTGCGCCCAGCGCTGCATATCGGCCCAGATGACGGCCATGCCGGTGTCGGCATAGGTGATGAGCTTGATAATCAGGAACATGATAATCAGCTCGATGGCCCGGTAGCGCCATAACTCCACGCCGCTGATGTACTGTTGGTGGGCGGCGTGGTAGGAATAATGGCCCACCAGCGCGGCGATGAAGGGCAGCATCACGAAGACGGTGGGCGACCATTCGGTGAACACTTCCTGGGCCAGCCGCGCCACGCCGAGCGCGACGCACGCCATCATCACGCCGACCATCACGGGATGGGCGATGTCGCGGATCCAACGGGGGGTCTCTGGGATGGCGGATTGCGATTCCATCAAATCACCTCCACATCGCGTTCCCGCTGCACGCGGTAGACGGGGAAGCCCAGGCTCTCGGCGGAGTGCGCGGACGTGTCCGCCGCCTCCGCCATCACCAAAATGAGGGCGACGGCGAACCCGCGCTGGCGCAGGTTGAGCAGCGCGGCGAAGAGGGCGTCGCTTTCGCGCCCGGTGATGACGACGAGCGTGGCCCCCCAGGGCAGCGCGAGGCTCTCGCGGCGCAGGAAGTCGGCGAAGAGCAGCGGCGGCGCTTCGGTGAGCTGGACGCGGGCCAGCACTTCCAGCACGCTCATCAGGTGGGCGCGCTCGCGGCGGGTGGGCAGCTTGAAGCGGCTTACGGCCTCGTCCAGCGGATCGAGGGCCTGCGTCGCCAGCCCCACCGCCAGCCGCTCGCGCAGGATGATGTGGTTCGCCAGCGACGCGGCCACGGTCACGGCCAACTCCGAAGCGTCGTAGATGCGCTTGGGGTCGTAGTTCTCGCGGGTCATATCCAGGCAGACCAGCGTCTCGCGGGCGATGGCCGGCTGGTAGCGCTTCACCAGCAGGTGGCCCGCGCTGGCCGAGGCCGACCAGTGGATGCGACGCGGCGAGTCCCCGACCTGATAGGCCCGCGTCCCCATCACGCGCGTGGGGTCTTCGAAGAGGGGCGCGGGGGCCGGGAGCACCGCCAGCGGCGAGTGGGTCGGCAGGCCGAGCTTATTCAGCGGCACCACGCGCGGGTAGATGATGACGTACTCGCGCTCTTGGCGGGAGGAGGCTTGCGGCATCAGGCCGAGCAGGTCGCCGGTGTGCAGGTGCAGCGGGCCGATGGCATAGTAGCCGCGCCGGTAACTGTGGAGCGTGTACTCGAAGCGCGCCGTCTGTCGCCCGCCCAGGCTTATCACCTGGCGATAGAAAGGCGGCGAGGCCAGGCCCACCGGCAGCGAGTCGTGGATTTCGACCCAGGGGACGGGAAGCCAGCTGGTGTTGCGCAACTCCAGCGTTACCGGAATCTCCTCTCCGGTGAAGGCCCGGTTGACGAAGCGGCGCCGCGCGTGCATCCGCTGCATCGCGTGCTGCATCCACGCCTTAGATAGCAGGTAGACCGCCAATAACAAGTACAAAATATTGAAGTAGAAGTCGATGCGCAGCAGGGCCGCGATCACAAAGAGCGTGATGATGACGGGGAGCAGGTGTTTCATCGCAGCATCGCCAAACTAACTTTATGACAAGAAAAGGGCAGCGGTTGCGTTTGAGCATAGGACACGGATTCACACGGAAAAACACGGATTTTTTTGCTGGTATCCGTGAAATCTGTGTCCATCCGTGTCCCAAACACGGTGACTTTTGCGGGGGTGTGTTTCATCTCAGGCGGAAGGGGGCGTTTCTAAATCCAGCGCGACCTGTTCCAGAATCTCGGTGAGGATGCCGCCGGCGGTGCGCCCGCGCAGTTGGCTTTCGGGCTTGAGGATGAGGCGATGCGGGAGCGTGATGGGGGCCAGGCGCTTCACGTCGTCGGGGAGGGCGTACTCGCGCCCGCGCAGCGCGGCCAATGCCTGCGCCGTCTTGTAGAGCGCGAGCGAGCCACGGGGACTCGCGCCCAGGGCCACGTCGGGGTGGTCGCGGGTGGCCCGCACGATGGCGAGGATGTAGGCTTCCAGCGTCTCATCGACGTGAACCTCGGTGACGGCATCCCGCAGCGCGAGCAGCGTCTCGCCCTGGGCCACGGATTGCACCGCCTCGATGGGGTGCTCCTTGCGCTGGTTGCGCAGGATGGCGATCTCGTCGGCTTGTTCGGGATAGCCGAGCGAGAGGCGCATCAAGAAGCGGTCGAGTTGCGCCTCTGGCAGCGGGAACGTGCCCTCGTACTCGATGGGGTTCTGCGTCGCCAGCACCAGGAACGGCGCGGGCAGCTTGCGCGTCGTGCCGCCCATCGTCACCTGGCGCTCCTGCATCGCCTCCAGGAGGGCGGCCTGCGTGCGCGGCGTGGCGCGGTTGATCTCATCGGCCAGCAGCACGTTCACAAAGACCGGGCCGGGCTGGAACGCGAAGGCTCCGGTTTGCTGGTTGAAGACATCCACGCCGGTGATGTCGTTGGGGAGCAGGTCGGGCGTGCATTGGAGCCGCTTGAACGATAGCTCCATACTCGCGGCGACGGCGCGGGCCAGCATCGTCTTGCCGGTGCCGGGCACGTCTTCCAGCAGGACGTGGCCCTGGCAGAGCAAGGCCACCATCAGCAGTTCGATCTGCGCGCGCTTGCCGATGATGACGGTCTCGACGTTATCGATCAGGGTTTGAGCAAAGGCTTGGACAGGGTTTAGGGTCATAGGTTTTCCTTACGTGATAGTTTGGTAACAGTTATTGCGTTTTGTGTGTTTTTGTATCTCGCCATATTGCCAAATCTAGTAGCTAGACGGGGATTTGGCAATCCCCGCGGAGCCAGGTGTGATGCATGGCGGAGACTTTACAACAGCAGCCAATACGCAACACGCAACAGTATCCGTTCTATGGGCAATACGGCGACAGCAGCACCAGTTCGCGGAGGACGACTTCGCCGCCCGCGCTGACGCCGATGGCGTGGCGGGCGGGTTCGCAGGCCGTAGCCTCGACGGTGATGATGTCGTCTTCGAGGCGCTGGCCGTCCAGCCAGAAGAGCGCGCTGGCGTCCACGCCACTCGCCAGCAGTTGGAGGCGCGCTACCCACGTCTCGCCGCCGGGCGACGGCCCCCAGGTGAGCAATTCCCAATCGAGGGCGAGGTTGGCCGCGCTCTTGAGCGTTTCGACAACGGCAGGGGCCTCGACAAGCTGGTAGATCACGCGCATCGTGTTGCGGCTGCAATCTTCCGCAAAGTCGATGATCACGTCAGTGGTGGTCACGTCGTCGCTGACGCTGCGCAGGCGGAGCAGCGTGCTGCCGCTCTGCCGGGCGAGGATGGCGGAGCCGAAGGTGACGATCTCGCGCTGGCTGGTGAGGCTGTTGCTGGCGAGGAGTTGCCCATCGGATGCGCTCAACCGCGCGCTGATACCGCGCTCGCCGAGGAGCTTCAGCGCGTCGTCGGCGACTCGCACCTCCAGGGTGCGGGCATCACAGGCGGCGGGCGCGACTTCCAGCGAGGCTACCACTTGCTGGCGCAGCGTTTGGGGCGGCGGAGACGGCGTGGGGGTCAGTGTGGGCGATTCCGGTGTCGGGGTGCGGCGCACCGGGGTGGACGTGGGCGTGTGTGTGGCGGGCTGCGGTTCGGTTCCCGGAGGCGTCGCGGTTGGCGGTTCGGTAGGTGTCAACGGCATTTCCACGTAGTGCGCCGTCGCGGTGACGGTTACAGGGGGCGTTGTAGGCAGCGCGGGGGCGAACGCGGCGCGGAGCAGTGCGTAACCGGCCCACATCACCAGAAAGATGACCAGTATCGCGAGCAGTCCGCCAACCAGATAATACGGATTCTGCCACCAGGGGCCGGGCGCGGTCTGCGCCCGCGAGCCGCGATAGGGCGTGGCGTTGGCGATAAGCTCGCGGTAACTCTGCCAGCGGGGTTTCTGATGTCGCGGTTCGATGAGGTCTGGTCGGGCCGGGGATAGCGCGGTCTCAGGGTAGGTGCGGGTGTGTTCATAGACGTAAGCCCCCCAGAAGTTGAGGTTGGCCCGCAGTTGATCGCGTTCACGCGGCCCGGCAACGCTCGCGGCAGCGACCCGCACCCGCTCGATATAGTCGCGCACCACGTCGATGCTCGGCTTGGGGACATCGTCGGTGCCGGTATCAAGCTGATCGAGCAAGTTGACGTGTTCGGTTTGCAGCGTTTCAAAAATGGTCATAGGCTGATGCTCCGCTATGGTTTAGGGCCGATGTCCGGGTGACTTATACGGATTTGCCTTTTCGATGCCAGATTCCCTGGTTTGGAGGGAACTTTATCATCCCCAACGTCGTTATAAAGGTGAAAGCAAGCAACAGAACGGGAAAACAGACCCCACAGTTGCTTCCAAATATCCCAAATTTATCTCACTAAGGAGAGAACAATGTCTAACATCAAGCGAGTTGTTAAGTTGGCTGCTCTGGTATTGCTGGTATCGGTCGTCCTGATGGCTTTCGCCCCGGTTCTATCGAAGCAATTAGGCGGATCTCCGAACGCCTCGGCGGTGACAGTCGAGCGTATCGAAATTATCATAATGGAATCCCTCCCGGCGAGCGTCGGCGTCCATGTATATGGCTATTTGCCTGACCCGTGTACCGTCATCGACATGATCGTTCAGCAGCGCGTTGACAACCGGTTTGAGGTGGAGATTGTCGCCACCGGCGACCCCGACGCACTCTGCATCCAGGTCATCGAACCGTTCGATATTATGGTCTCCCTCGATGTCCTCGGCCTGCCGGCCGGCGTCTACACCGTCGATGTCCACGGCGTCACCGGCGAGTTCACCTTCGCCATCGATAACGTTCTGGACAGTTGAATGGCAATCGGCCACTGAGGTGATTCTACTGAAATCGGGCGGGCTGGTCTTGACCAGCCCGCTACGCTTTGGGGCATCTGTGTGTAGTAGCCTCACGGCGCACGCACGTCCAGCGGTGGCAACCGGATCAGGTCGCCCACGGATTCGCCGTTGACGCGCGCGGGCAACCGGGTCATATCCGCGCGTCGATACGCGCCAATAACCATCTCAAGCGAACCGGGCGGCACATCGGCTAAAGTGACTTGATGTATCTGAGCTATCAGATCGCCAGGCTGCCAACTCCAGGCCGGGGCATCCAGCCGGTCAGCCTGCCCGGCGACGTTCCCGGCTGGATCCAGAATATGCGTGAAGAATACCAGATCGTGCTCTGCGCTCAACGGGTCTTGAGAATCTCCTCGCGTGGATGCGATCACTTCCCACACTGTGACCAACATAATCTGCGCTCCTGGTGTGACGGTCGGCGGGCGCAGGTCATAACCGCGCAAGCGCAGGATACCGTCCAAATCCACCGGCAGCGCGGGTTCGAGGGGCGTGCCCTGGGCGCGGTGGAGCAGCGCGTCGCGTGTGGCGCGGGTCTCCCAGGCATAGACATCGAAGAACGGGTTCAGGTCATCAGGCCGCATCGACACGCGCTCGCGGAACATCAACCCTGGGAGGTCGGCGAAGTACGGGTCGAGCGGGGCCAGCGCGGGCACGACGAGGTGCGCGGCTGATGTTGACGGCACGATCAGCGCGCTCCGCCCATCAAACCAGCGTGTTACCAGATCGGAGCGGCGCAGACGGGCCTCGAACACGTAAGGATCGTGGGGGGCCAGCGGCAAAGCCGTCGATAGACCTACGGTACGCGCATCGGGCGTCGCGTCGAGATATTGCGCCGTCTGTGTCAGCGTGTGCATATAGGCGGCGCGCGTGGGAGGCAGGTGGTTCCACGCGAGATAATCCCGGACGGCCAGCGCGCCGCTCGTGATGACAAACGCGGCCAGTACCCCCCCGGCGATAGGATGCACCCGATTCCCCCAACGTGACGCGGCCTGACGTGTGCCGGTCACAGCGGCTATCGCGGGGAAGAGGAACGTCACCGGGATCGCGGCGATGCTGCGGGTCATACTGGCGGTGGCCCCCGTAACCAATGAGGGGGAGATAGCGACCGCGAACCAGAGCAGAGCCATCGCATAGGCGGGGTGACGCGCGCGGGCCAGGCAGATTACAAGGCCGATGACGAACAACCCGCCAGTGACAGGGTTGAGGAACGGACGACCGGGCAGATTATAGGCCAAAAAGTCATCGCCCCATCCGGGCAGGACGAACGCGGCCAGATAGCCTGTGGCGCGTTCCAGTATAGCGGACACATCCCCGGCGGCGAACGCCCGCAGTGGCGCGTCGAGCATAGCCAGACGCTGCTCGATGCCCGGATGGGCGCGCAGAAAGAGGAACATCGGCGCGGAGAGCAGCAGCCCGGCGCAGATTGCAATGAGCGCGGGAACGGCAACGCGGCGGCACACTGGGCGATGATATAGCGCCAGATACAGCAAAAACGCGGGGAACAGCAACCACAGCACCCGCGCCGGGATATACGTGTACAGCGTCGCGCCGAGGAGCGCGGCAAACAGCGCCAACACCGCGCCGCGCTGCCGCCATGTCCAATGGGGCGGCGCGTAGACCGCGTGCCAGAACAGATACAGCGCGCCGGTAAACAGCGCGGGCAGCAGGCTGGAGCGGAGCGCCTGGCGGCTGACGGCCAACGACCAGAACGAGGCCGCTTGTAGCGCCGTGGCGAGCAGGGCCGTCGGGCCGTCGATGGCCCGGTGTACCCAGGCGAACGTCAGCAGCAGCGTCGCCAGTCCCGCCATCACAGAAACCAGCCGCAGCGCGATCACGGTGGGGCTGCCGAGCGCGATCAGCCCGGCGGCCAGGTAATCGTAGAGCGGCTCGCGGCCATAGCCTACGGTCTGGTAGATGGGCCGCGCGCCCTGAGCGATGGCGACGGCATCATGGCCGTGCCCGGCCTCGTCGTGGGTCAGGCCGGGCGGGAGGGTATCGAGTTGGTAGAGGCGCAGGAACGTCGCCGCGAGCAGGATGACGGCCAGCGCGGCCCATTCCCAACGGCTGATGCGTGACACGCGCTCCTTGTTATCGGCCATGTCTCGCGCTATTCTCCTAGCGTGAACCCGCCCACGTCATAGAAATCCCCCACCGTGCGCCCGCCGGCGTCCATTACCGGCAGGCGGCTCATATCCGCCAGCAGATACCATCCCACGATGACGCGGTATTCTCCCGGCGGCGTGCCCTCTCGCAGATAGAAGCGGTACGCATCCACCACCTCTTCGCCGGGCGACCAGCCGCCGGTGGGCCGCGCGCCTTGCACGGGCCAGCTATCCGCTTGCCCGTAGACCTGCCCATCCGGGCCGAGGGCCTGGACGAAGACGGTGTAGTTGCGCTCGATTGCCCGCAGGCCGCGCCATGTCAGCGTGACCGCGAGTTGCCCGCCGGCGGGTACGTCTCCGGCATTGATCTCGGCATCCAGCAGCACGATGGCGTCGGCGAAGTTCGCCAATCCCGCTGCCGATGGCCCAACGACGATCTCGCCGAGGGGACATGCCGCGCGGGGCGGTTGCAGCCAGCCGCAGCGCGCCGGAAGCGGCACGCCGTTATCCCGCCAGCTAAGGGCCAGGTGATAGCGGCCCGGCGCGTCGGGGGCGCGCACGCGATAGCGCGTCAACGCCGGTGCGCCGTCCTGGGGCGGCGACGTGAGCGCCGCGAGGGCGCGCGCGCTGCGCTCGCCGGCGTCCGCCCGCTGCCACACGAGCACGGGCGTCCCGGTGTCCGGCGGGGTGCGCCAGATCACGTCGAGGGTCAGCGCGGCCCCGGCCCACGTCTCGGCGGGGAAGTCCGCGCCGAGCAGCCACGTCCGGTTTGCGAAGAGCGCGTCATAGGCGCGGGGCGGCGGCGGGGGCGCTTGCCGGGGCACGGATACCGTCCCTAGCGCGTGCCAATCGCCCACCGGCGCGTCACCGAAGCGCGGAAAGAGGGCCACGTCCAGGGTATAATCGCCCGGCGCGATCCAGGCGGGCCAGCGGAGGGCGTGGTAATCATCGCGCACATCGCCGGGGTGCCAGGTTTGCGTCGAAGAATAGCCCTGAATCGGGCGCGTGGCTTCGTTCCGCCAGACGACGGCTTCCCCATCCATCAAGCGTAACCGCACCTCCAAGTCCTCCGTTACCGGAGCCGTGACGCCCCAGGTGAGCGTGAGATGGTGCAGCGGGCGGCCTTCTGGGTCAGGCTCCAGGTGCTGGCCGATGAGGGTTAGCCCCTCTTCAAGCCCGCCCGATGGGGGGGACGCGGGGGGGGACACGCCGACGCGCACCAGCGGTCCGACCGATTCGACGCCATAGGCGTCCATCCCCGGCAGATAGCGCGCTAAATAGACGGCTTGCCCGGCGGTCAGGCGCGCGTCCAGGTCGGCGCGGTACTGCGCCTCGTCGAAGCGCATCACCAGATCGAGGTCGGGGCGCAATCCCGCCATCTGCTGCAAATAATATAGCGGCGGGAACTTCTCGCTGTCGGCGAGGATGGCCGCGCCCTGGGTGATGGGTTGGGCGAGGACATAGCGCCCCCACGCTTCGTCCTCGCGGCCCTCGGCGAGGGTGTCCAGCGTTGGGCCGGTGATCCACAGGCGGCTGAGGGGCAGCAGCGCGAGCGCGGTCAATGCCAGCGGCAGGCTCCACGCGGCGCGCTTGTGGAGCCACCGGAACAGGCTCTGCGCGCCTATCCCTAGCCAGGCGATGACCACGACGTGGCCGGGAATCAGGAACGCGGCGTAGTCGGGTTCGGCCACGTAGAAGCTGAGGTTGAACCAGACCCACGCGCCGAAGGCCAGCAGGCTGCCCAGGGCCAACGGCCAATGGTGGCGGGCCAGCCAGCCCAGGCCGAGGGCTGCCAAGAGCATCCCCGGCAGCGTGACTTGCAAGCGCACCAGGCGGAAGACGAGCGTCCAGCGGGGCGGGTCCTGGATGAAGGCCCACGGATGGAGCGCGCCGCCGGATTCGGCGTTGGTGACGAAGCGGAAGAAGTGGTCGAGGGACATCCACGCGCCCTCGTGTAAGGCCGGCCAGCGCAGGGGGATGTAGAGGTAGATCGCCATCCCCGCCAGGCCCAGGCCCATCGCCAGCAGCCAGGTGCGCGGGCGCGGTTTGCGCGCGAGGGCCAGCGGCGCGACGAGCAACGCCAGCGCGCCCAGGGTCAAATGGGAGGCGATCCCCACGCCGGTGAGCAGTCCGAGCAGGGGCAGGGCGCGGTCTGACGGGAGTTTGTCTTGCGACCAGGCCACCATCAGCCAGAGCGCGAGTGCGACCAGGAGGGCGTTGAGCGTGTAGACTTCGGCTTCGATGGCGCGCGCCCAGAGCGTGGGAGAGAAGGCCAGGGTGAGGGCGGCGAGTAGGGGGATCAGGTGGTGGGTTTTGCACTTGGGATTTGGGAGGGGGCAGGCGAGCAGGGCGCGCAGGGTGAGGTACAGCATACCGGAGGCCAGCGCGCCGAAGATGGCGGAGGAGAGGTTGATACGCCAGGCGATGCTGCTCACGGGGAGCAGCGAGAAGAGTTTGCCGATGAGGATGTAGAGCGGATACCCGCTAGGATGGGCGATGCCGAGCCGGGGCGCGACGACCTGGAACTCGAAGGTGTCGGCGCGCCCCACGTAGGGCGAGATGTCCGGCAGGTAGACGGCCAGCGGGAGCAATACCGCCAGCGCCAGGATTACGCGCCGGGGTAGGGGGCGCGAGCGGGCGAGGGCCGCCGTCAGCGCGAGGCTGCCGAGTAGCAGCACCGGCCCGCGCCAGTCGGATCCGCCGCCGAGCAGGCCGTCCAGGGCGGGCAGCAGCAGCGGATAGCCGGCCGCCGCCGGGATATGGGGGGCCAGGGCTACGGCTATCCCCGCGCCGGCGAGCGCGCCCACGAGCGCGCCGCCCCATCCCAGGGCGAAGGCCCAATGGGCTGTCAGGGCCAGCACGCGGATCAGGCTCAATCCCCAGACCGCGCCACACACGGCGATCCAGGCGGTGGGGAACACAATCTGCCGGTGAGAGGCGCGGGGCGCGGTCAGGGGAGGCCCTCCGGGAAAACCTCGCCTTCCACTGTGGGGTTGTCTTCCAGCAGGCCGAGTTGCCGCCGGAAATAGAAGTCCATCACATCCCGCGCGACGGGGGCCGCGGCCACGGAGCCTTCGCCGCCGTCGTAAATCCAGACGGTGACGACGATTTCCGGCGCTTCGACCGGGGCGTAGGACATAAACCAAGCGTGAACAGGTAGCGTCTCCAGCCCGGTCACGTCACAGCGCCCGGCCCGGAACGCGATGTCGTCGCAATACTCAGCCGTCCCGGTCTTCCCGGCTACGTTGATGCCCAATTCCGTCAACTGCGCGCGATGGCCCGTCCCGCCGGGGCCAACGGTGATGTCGAGGCCCTCGCGCACCATCTCCCAGATAGGCGCGTCGATGTTCAGGGTGCTGTTGACGATGGGCGTAAAGGGGCGGATGATATTGCCCTCGGCGTCCGTGATGTGGTGGACAATCTGCGGTTGATAGAGTGTGCCGCCGTTGGCGACGACGGCCAGCGAGTTGGCGATCTGCAAAGGCGTCGCCAGGAAGTCGCCCTGGCCGATGGCGAAGTTGTACGTGTTACCCGTTGTCCAGGTCTCCTGCGTGGTCTGACGCTTCCAGCGAGGCGTGGGCACCAGGCCGGACGATTCTGCGGGCAAGTCGATGCCTGTGCGGCTGCCAAAGCCGAACATCTCGGCATAGGCGGCTAAGGTGTCCGCGCCCAGTCCCCGGAATTCGGGCCTGGGGAAGCCGCCGCCTACTTGATAGAAGAAGGTGTCGCACGACTGCGCGATGGCGTCCACCACGTTCATCGGGCCGTGCCCGCCGCCGTATTGGAGGAAAATCCAGCAGTAGAAGGGCTGCGCCAGGGTTTGATCATCGGGGAAGAACATGTTGGGCAAGAACATCCGACCAGGGCAGTTGATGGTGGTATAGCGGTTGATGACGCCCTCTTGCAGTCCGGCGGCCGCCGGCACGATCTTGAAGACCGAACCCGGCGGCACCTGGTCGTGGATGGGGTGATTGACAAAGGGGGTATGCGGATCATCGAGCAGGGCCTGGTACACGTCCATATCCAGAGGCCGGCTGAAGAGGTTGTTGTCATACGTGGGGTAGCTGGTCAGGGCCAGCACTTGCCCATCGCGGGGATCGAGCACGACGACTGCGCCTCGGCGCGATCCCACCGTCTGCAACATCGCGTGAAGCGACTCGTCGGCGACTTGTTGCAGGGCGATGTCCAGGGTCAGGTGCAAATTATCGCCGGCGTTGGGCAACGTCTCACTTTGCACCGCCAACTCGCGCCCCAACACGTCCTTCTCGATCACGCGGCGGCCCGGCGTGCCGCGCAGGTATTCCTCATATTGATATTCGACTCCATCGTAGCCGATGCGGTCGATGCTGGCGTCGTAACCGCGCGCCTCGTAATCTGCCACCAGGCGCGGGGGGATGGGCAGCACATAGCCCATCACCTGCGAGGTGAGTTCCGCATACGGATACTGTCGCCGGGGGATGATTTGGACGTCGATGCCGGGCATCGTCAACCCGCCTTCCTGCGCGATGAGCAAGGCCAACTCGCGTTCAACATTCTGCGCGATGATGATCGGCTCGAAGGGTTCTAGCCAGCGCACTTCGTTCACGCGCTCCAGGATGCCGGGCGCGGGCGGCGTGCCGTAGGGCGGATAGTTGGCCCGGCCCAGCGCGCCCAGTTCGCCCCGATGTTGGGGGATGTCGAAGCCCTGGGTGGTGCTGTAGGGCTTATCAATGAGTTGAGCGAGGCGGAGCAATACCGCGCGCCGCTGTTCGGGTTCGGTTGGCAGCAGGCCTGGCGTGATGGTGACGTTGTACGCGGGGATGTTGCGCACCAGGATGTTGCCGTTGCGGTCGAAGATCACGCCGCGTGGGGGCGAAATTGTGACCAACTTGGTCTGCTGCGTTTCTGCACGGGCAAGCCACGCGCCACTTTCCAGGAATTGGAGTTGCCACAGGCGGATGCCGTACAATCCCAACATCAGCAGGACGGCCCAGCCCAGGACGGCTAACCGGGGCGCGCGCTGAATCCAGGACGGGCGCGAGGCTTCATCCTCGCTTTGGAGCGGTGCGCCGCGTGTCAGGGGAATATCGCGTGGGCCAAGCAGTCCGCGCGTGTTCATAGGGTGATACCTCCCGGTTGCTGCTGCGTGCGACGGTGAATCCAGACCAATACCGTGAAGACAAAGGGCGAGAGCAAGAGATTGAGCAGGGCCGCCGGGCCGGCTACGGTTTGAACCGCGCGGCCCACATCCACAGGATAGCCGAGCAGCGCCATCAGCGCGAGCAACAGCGCGTGCCCTATCAGCGTGCCGAGCGCGGACATCAGCGCCAGGCGGATGACCGTCGGGCCGAGGGCCTGCACCCAGGGATGGCCCGCGATAAAGCCGACGGTGGTCAGCGTGAGTGTCCACATCCCAAAGCTGCCGCCCGAAAGCAGGTCGCAGAAGATGCCGCCGACAAAGCCCCAGGTCGCGCCGGCATTGGCACCCTGGATAATGGCCCAGGTGACGGCGAGGAGGAGGACGAGATCGGGGCGGCCCCCCAGGATGCGCGTGTCTTCCAGCCACACGCTCTGGAGCACAGCCGCTATGAGCATCAACGGGATGCCAAAAGACAGGCCCATCTAGCGGCCCTCCTCGGTGTGCAACTCATCCAGGTCGGGCGCGGGGAAGTCGGTGATGATCAGCACCGTCTCAAGCTGTTGGAAGTCGATAGCCGGGCGCACCATCGCTTCTTGGAAGAGCAGCGATTCCTGATAGGCAACGCTGTCCACCTGGCCGATGATCAGGCCGCGCGGCAACAAGCCGCCTATCGCCGAGGTGATGATGATGTCGCCGATGTTGACCGTCTCATCGGGCAAAATATCGGTCATCGTCATCGCGCCCTCCGGAGAGCCTACTATCAGCCCCGTGATCCGTGACTGTTGCAACATCGCGGCGACGCGGCTCTGGGGATCATTGACCAACTGCACGTAGGCCAGATTGGCCGAGGCGCGGGCCACGCGCCCCACCAGCACCGAGCCGCTGGTGACGACGGGCATTCCCACCGCCACGCCGTGGCGGGTGCCGGCGTTGATGATGATGTAGCGCAGATAGGGGTTGGTATCCCGGCCCACCACCTCGCCGCAGGTGTACAGATCGCACCCGCGATCCACCACGTCGGCCCCCACCATTGCGAGCGTGGGATTGGCCTGCGCGAAGGCCAGCTTGCGCCGCAGCTCCTCATTTTCTGCTTGATACTCGCGGAGCCGGATGTTCTCTTGTACCAGCGTGTCGTTGTAGGCTTGCAGGCGGGATACTTCTTGTTGGAGGTCTTGGAGGTCGCGGGACGTGGGGGTCAAATCGCCGGCGGTGCGGATGATCGCGGAGGCGGCGCGCTCTATCGGCGCGACCACCAGCCCCAGCACACCCTCGACGGGGGCCAGCGCTCCGGCTTCACTCAGTATCAGCAACAGCAAACCGGCAGCGAGCAGGACGGCAACCCACCAATGTCCTCGTTCGCGCTTCATAGCCTAACGCCTCTGTCGCTTGCCTCCTTGCGCTATGTGAGGCAGAGCTAAGAGGCAGAACCTCCGGGATTACGCTGATCGTCGGCTGCCAGCGCCCGCTTGAAGCGCTCGAAGTCTTCTAACACCATCCCCGCCCCGCGCGCCACGCAGGTCAACGAGTCCTGAGCTACCCAGGCGCGGATGTGGGTCTCCTCGCTGACGCGCTCGGCCAGCCCCTTGAGCTGTCCACCACCGCCAGCCAGACAGATGCCGATTTCCATCAGGTCAGAGACCAGCTCTGGGGGCGTTTCGTCCAGGGTATCGCGCACCAGATCCACGATGATATTGGTGGAACGGTTTAGAGCTTCGCGGATTTCGATACTGCTGATTTCGACCTCTTCGGGCAGGCCGGTGATCAGATTGCGCCCGCGCATCGCCATCGTGCGCTCTTCGGGCAGCGGATACGCGGAGCCGATGTTGATCTTGATGCGCTCGGCCATGCGCTCGCTGATGGCGAGGTTGTACTTCTGCCGGGCGTATTGGACGATGTCCTCGTCTAACTCATCCCCGGCGATGCGCAAGCTCTTGCTGACGACGATGCCCTTGAGCGCGAAGACGGCGACTTCGGTGGTGCCGCCGCCGATATCGACAATCATACTGCCCTGGGCCTCCGTGACCGGCAGCCCGGCTCCGATAGCGGCAGCCATCGGCTCTTCGATGAGATAGGCCTCGCGGGCGCCGGCGGCCAGGGCCGCGTCGCGCACCGCGCGCTTCTCCACCTCGGTCACGCCGCTTGGAATGCCCACGACCACGCGAGGGCGCGGCAGCGGGATGAAGAGTTGTTTGTGGGCCTGGTGGATGAAGTAGCGCAGCATCGCCTCGGTAATGTCGAATTCGGAGATCACGCCATCACGCAAAGGGCGGATGGCGATGATGTTGTTGGGCGTCTTGCCGACCATCTCTTTGGCCTCGGCCCCGATAGCCATCACCTCGCGGCGGCGCTTATCGACAGCGACCCACGACGGCTCGTTGCTGACGATGCCTTTGCCGCGCACGTAGACTAAGGTGTTAGCTGTGCCCAGGTCAATACCGATGTCCAGGGAAAACAGCCCCAGTAAGGCGTTAATTGGATTAAACAAGCGTATCCTCTAATGTCTATTGTATGGTATAACCATGCCGATTATACCATAAACACTTGGGAGGGATAGCATAGGGGGCGAAGGCGGCATCGGGGCGTTGTAAGTCCGCTAATCTCAAGTATAGTAGAAGCGTCAGAGCAAAAACACAAGGAGGGCAGTAGCGCAAAACTGACCCTGTGACAAGAAGAAGTCCCCGGTTGATTTCAAGTAAGGACACGGATTTACACGGAAAAACACGGATTTTTTTTGGTTTTATCCGTGAAATCTGTGTTTATCCGTGTCCCAAACAGGG
>SLSP01000267.1 GCA_007130345.1 Thermoflexales bacterium | reverse complement strand
TTCCTCGCGGGAGGGCAGGAACTCGTGCATCGGCGGGTCAATCAGGCGCATGATGACGGGCTTGCCGTCCATCGCCTCGAAGACCTCTTCGAAGTCCTGCACCTGGAAGGGCAGCATCTCGTTGAGAGAGGCTTCGCGCTCGTCAACCGTCTTCGCCAGGATCATGCGCACGACGGCGTCGCGGGCGCGGGGATCGAAGAACATGTGCTCGGTGCGGCACAGGCCGATGCCTTCCGCGCCGAACATAATCGAGCGTTCCGCGTCCTCGCCGACGTCGGCGTTGGCGCGCACACCCAGGTCGCGGATCTCGTCCGCCCATTCCAGCAGCGTCTTCAACTCGACCTGGTCTTCGTACTTGGCCTCAATCATCGGCACGGCGCCGGCGAACACCTCACCGGTGAAGCCGTCGATGGAGATTACGTCGCCCTCTTTGACCACGATATCGCCCTTGGCGAACTGCTTGCGGTTCGTGTCCACGGAGATTTCCTCGCAGCCGGCTACACAGGGCAGGTTATTGCCCCGCGCTACCACAGCGGCGTGCGAGGTCGCGCCACCCTTCTGGGTTAGCACGCCTTTGGAGGCCAACATACCAGGCACATCGTCGGGGGCCGTCTCCGGGCGCACCAGAATCACAGCCCGGCCTTCGGCGGCGACTTCCACCGCGCGGTCAGAGGTGAAGATGGCCTGGCCCACAGCCGCGCCAGGGGAGGCGTTGAGGCCCTTCGCCACCAGCGTCTTCTCGGCCAGCGGGTCGAAGGTGGGGCGCATCAATTGCTCGACGTGGATGGGCTTCACGCGCATCACGGCCTCTTGGCGGTCGATAATGCCCTCTTTGGCGAGGTCTACCGCGATCTTGACGTGGGCGGCTGCCGTGCGCTTGCCCGCGCGGGTCTGCAACATCCACAGCTTGCCGCGCTCGATGGTGAATTCCATATCCTGCATTTCGCGGTAGTGCTTTTCCAGCATCGCCACGATGTCCATAAATTCGTGGTAGGACTTGGGCATCAGTTCTTCGAGGCTGGGGAACTTCTTCGCGCGCTCTTCTTCGGAGATGCCCTGGCGCTTGGCCCACGCGCGGGAGCTTTCCAGGCTGATCTGTTGCGGCGTGCGAATCCCGGCCACCACGTCCTCACCTTGCGCGTTGACGAGGAACTCGCCGTAGAGGTAGTCGTGCTCGCCAGAGCTAGGGCTGCGGCTGAAGGCCACGCCCGTCGCCGAGTCGTCGCCCATATTGCCGAAGACCATCGTGCAGACGTTGACGGCGGTGCCCCAATCGTGGGGGATGCCCTCGTGCTCGCGGTAGGCGATGGCGCGCATCCCGTTCCAGGAGTCGAAGACGGCCTTGATGGACAGTTCCAACTGCTTGTGCGGATCGGTGGGGAAGTCCTCGCCGATCTTGTCCTTGTACATCTGCTTGTACTCATCCACCAGGTCTTTAAGCCCCTGCAAGCTGACCTCGGTATCGAGGCGGATGCCCTCTTTTTCCTTCAGCTCTTCCAGCTTTTCCTCGAAGTGCTCGCGGGAGTAGTCCATCACAATATCCGAGAACATCGTGATGAAGCGGCGGTAAGCGTCGTAGGAGAACCACTCGTTATCCGTCAGCTTGGCGAGCGCGACGCGGGTTTCGTCGTTCAGGCCCAGGTTGAGGACGGTGTCCATCATCCCCGGCATCGACTGGCGCGCGCCAGAGCGCACAGAGACCAGCAACGGGTTGTCCCCGCCGCCGAACTGCTTGCCCGTCTGCGCTTCCAGGTCTTTGACGGCTTCCAACGTCTGCTCCCACATCCCGTCGGGGAACTCGTTGGTGTCCATATAGGCGACACACGCCTCGGTGGTGATGGTGAAGCTCGGCGGCACTGGCGCGCCAGCCTGGATCATCGCGGCGAGACCCGCGCCCTTCCCACCTAACAGATTCTTCTGTTCATCCAGGGTCGGTTCGTGACCGAGAACCTCGGCCACCTCTTCCTTGGCTTTTCTTGACAAAAACACCCATTTGTGACTCATATAGTTACCTCCGTGAAGTAAGTATGATAGGAACATCTTTACAAGTATATAGTGAATTGACCAACAAGAAAAATGCCGAGAGCGCGGCTCTCGACGTTATCTTCTTCATTCCTGAATGCTGACGACCACGCGGCGCTGTAAAACGTACCAGTTGGCGATGGTGCGGAAACGGTCGCCCGTGTGCATCAGCGGCCCGATCTGCTCCCCGTTGACGCGCGCATCTACGCCGTAGGTGTAGACGGGCACGAAGAGGGGCAGGGCTGGCACCTCTTCCATAAACCGCTGCTGGAACTCCTGATAGAGCTGCAACCGTCGCTCGCGGTTCACCGTGATGCGCGCCTCTTCCACGATCTCGCTGATGCGGCGATCTCGGAATCCGGCGTAGTTCTGCCCTTGCCCCGGTAGCGCCTGAGTCTCGTGCCAGAAGGGGTACGGGTCAGGATCGCCGGGGATGACGAGGCGGGCCAGCGCGGCTTGATACGTGCGGGATTCCAGCACGCCGCTCAAGGCCAACGGCGGCACGCCTTCCAGCGTCACCGAGATGCCCAGACGCGACCATTGCGCCACCAGCGCTCTGGCGATAGCCAGGTCTTGCTGCTCGTTAGCCACCAGGAGCGAGAAGGCGAAGGGTTGCCCGGAGGCGTCGCGCAGCGTGTCTGTGACCCACTCTCGCGTCCAGCCCGCGTCCGCCAACAGGGATTGCGCTTGAGCGATATCGTGCCGGTACGTGTGGACGCCCTCGGTGCTATAGGCCCACGTTCCCGGCAACAACGGCGTCTCTGGCAAGACCGCCTGTCCCATCAGCACGTTATCGACCAACGCCTGGCGATCCAGCCCATAGAAAAGGGCCTGTCGCACCCGCGTATCATCGAAGGTGAGGGTGTCGGTGACGAAGCTGTTGAGGTACACCATTACCATCTCCGACGTGGTCGCCGAGTGGAGGTTCAGGTTGGGTTCGGCGAAGGCTTCCGGCAGCAACTCTGTGGGGATGCGGGAGATGCCTTCGACCAGGCCATCCTGGTAAGCCTCGAAGGCAGCGCGAGGGGTGGGGTAGAAGCGCAGCAGGATGTTCTCGATGTAGGGCGCTTCCCCATAGTAGCGCGGAAATCGCCGCAGTGTGACCTGCGTGATCTGGCCTTCCTGGGTCTCGATGCGCTCGGCTACGCGGAACGGGCCGGTGCCAATTGGATCGCGGTTGAATTCCAGTGACGGTAACATCGCCGCGCGGATACCGCTCAGTCTGTGGGCCGGCAACAGGGGGATGGTGGTGTAATCCAGGAAGGGCGCGTAAGGCTGGGCGAGCGCGAACTGCACGGTGTAGTCATCCACCCTGATGACCTGCACGGATCGCCACAGCGCGCCGATGTCCGGCGGGCCGGGATAGTCGGGGTCTTGCAGCAAGCTCGTGGTGAAGAGCACGTCGTCGGCGGTGACGTAAGCACCATCGTGCCACAACGCGCTACGGTTCAGCTTGAAGGTGTAGGTGATCCCGGAGAAGTCGATCTCCCATCCCACCGCCAGGTCAGGCTCCACCTCGCCGTACATGCCGAGGCGCGTCAAGCCACTGTAGACCAGGGAGACCACATCGTTATCCGCGTCGTTGTAGAAGCTCAACAGCGGATTGAGGGATTGGGGATAGCCTCCGACGCTCTCTACATACGTCCCGCCCGGGGCCGGGCGGAATTCGGTGTTATACGTCGCGGCCATGTAGAATAGAATGACAGCAGAGGCGAGGAAACCAATCCCCACCAGAAGAACCTGCCAACCAATTTTACGGAACATACTCCCGCGTCAGGATCGCCACATATTGAACGGCAAGGTGGAGGCTATCCTCGCCCCCACCTCTGGCCCAAAGTTAGCCTACCACCAACACATTGATGATAGCTATGATGAAGAACAATAGCGAGGTGCCTATCGTAAGCTGGAAAATCAACAATTCTGGGCCACGGCGCTTGCGGATCAAGCTGGTTTGCGTGCCGCCAAAGACGCCGCCAGCCCCGCTGCTCTGCACCTCGAGCATAATCAAGACAATTAGCGTAATGCCCACGATAATCTGCACAACGTTCAAGGAATTTTGTAACATGCTAGGGTATCCTCCACAATGATCAACGTCTAAAAGAAAATTATAACACGGTATGGGAATTTGACAATGCCAAGCCCGGCGGGGCATAGGGCATGGTGATCAGCATGGCGTGAAATGTCGGGCGTCAAACGTCATGCGTCAAACGTCAGGTGAGCATTGCACTGCGACATCGGTTTTGACGTATGACGGTTCACGTTT
>SLSP01000468.1 GCA_007130345.1 Thermoflexales bacterium | reverse complement strand
TGAAATGTTACCTTACCCGTAACGGATCAGTTTTCTGAGCACGCTCCAAGCCCCCGTCCCCGGGGGCGGCTAGACCAGTAGTGTTCGCTTGAGCCGTCCCCGAGACGGGGACTTCGAGCTATTTTTGAGCGGTTTGCTCACAAGGCTGAAGTGTTACCTTGCCCTTGACTATACGCTATCTCAGCGAGGGGCGCAACGGACTTCTGGGGGATTGCGCCTCATACTTTAGTCCTACCTCCAATACACTCCCATTTGACCTCTTATCCCAAACGCATACAATAAAGCCTACTTCATACTCGGATTATCCTCCGGTGTATCCCTTCTGCGGGCCACAGTGGCCTACCTATGTAATCAGCCAACGAAAGGAGCGTTTCTGATGAAAAAGAAAGACCTCAACATTACCGTTATCGGCGCGGGACACGGCGGCAAAGCGATGGCCGCCGAGATGGCGTCGCGGGGCTTCCGCGTCACGCTATACAACCGCACCGCCTCACACATCGAGATTGTCGGGCTGCGCGGCGGCGTCCAGTTGACCACAGAAGACGGCAAGACGGATTTCGCCGCGCTGCGCGCCGTCACCGCCGACATCGAAGAGGCCGTGCGCGACGCCCACCTGGTGATGGTCGTCATTCCCGCCTCCGGCCACCGCGATGTGGCGCTTCAGGCCGCGCCCTATCTCCACGATGGGCAAGTCATCGTGCTGAATCCGGGGCGCACTGGCGGCGCGCTGGAATTCCAGCACGCGCTCACGGAAGCGAATTGCCCCGCCGCGCCCATCATCTGCGAAAGCGAGACCTTCCTCTTCGCCTCGCGCAGCACCGGCCCCGCCGAGGCGCGCATCTTCCGCACCAAATTCTCCGTGCCTATGGCCGCCTTCCCCGCCAACCACACCGAGACCGCGCTCAACTTGCTACACAAGGTCTATCCACAATTTATCCCCGCGAAGAACGTGCTCCACACCAGCATGAACAACATGGGCGCGATTTTCCATCCCGCGCTGACCTTGCTCAACGCCGGCTGGATTGAGGCCACACAGGGCGACTTCGAGTTTTACATGGATGGCGTCACGCCGGCGACCGCGCGGGTGCTGGACGCCCTCGACCGCGAGCGCGTCACGGTGGCGATGTCTATCGACGTGCCGGCGCAGACCGCGAGGCAATGGCTCAAGCGCGCCTACGCCGCCGAGGGCGACTCCCTCCACGACGCGATGCACGCGAACCCCGGCTACAAGGGCATCAGCGCGCCCAACCGCCTGAACCACCGCTATATCTTCGAGGACGTGCCGTGCAGCTTGATCCCGATGGCCCTCATCGGGCGGCAGTACGGCGTCGCCACCCCCACCATCGACGCCATCGTCACCATCGCCAACATCGCCCACGGCACGGATTATTGGCCGAAGGGCCGCTCGCCTCAACGCCTGGGCATCCAGGGGATGACGGTCTCGGAGCTACACCGCTACGTTGAAGAAGGCCCGCAGCGATGAAGAAGACCGTGGTCGCGGGCGCGCTCGGCGAGTGCGTCCACGTGGCCGGCGTGATGAACTTTCTGCGCCTGGCCGAACGCGCCGGGTGGCGCGCGGTCTTCCTCGGCCCGGCGGTCGCGCCGGAGGAGATGGTGGCCGCAGCCCGGCGCGAGCAGGCCGACCTGGTGGGCGTCTCGTACCGGCTCACGCCGGAGACGGGCGAGCGGCTGTTGGGCAACTTCGCCGAGGAGGCCGACGCGCTGCGCAGCGCGGGCGTGCGCTTCGCCTTTGGGGGCACGCCGCCGATGGCCGAGCGCGCGGCAGCCCTCGGCTTCTTCGAGCGCGTCTTCGACGGCGCGGAGCCGCCCGATGCGGTGCTGGCCTACCTCAAGGGGCAGGAGCGCGTCCATCCCACCGAGGCCGACATCCCCCAGACGGCCATCGCGCGCATCCGGTGGAAAGCGCCTTATCCGCTGCTGCGCCACCACTACGGCCAGCCGACGATGGCCGCCACCCGCGAGGGCATCGCCCGCATCGCCGAGGCCCACGCCCTCGACCTCATCTCCCTGGGCATCGACCAGGACGCGCAGGCCAACTTCTTCCACCCGGAGCGGCAAGACCCGCAGCGCACGGGGGCCGGCGGCGTCCCGGTGCGCTCCGCCGCCGACTACCGCGCCCTCTACGCGGCCAGCCGGCGGGGCAACTTCCCCCTGATGCGCACCTACTCCGGCACCGACGACTTCATCCGCCTGGCCGAGATGTACGTGGAGACCCTCAACATCGCCTGGTGCGCCATCCCCATCTTCTGGTTCAATCAGATGGACGGGCGCGGCCCCTGGGACGTGGCTGGTTCCATCCGCGAGCACCAGCGGGTGATGGCGTGGTACGGCGAGCGCGGCATCCCCGTGGAGCTAAACGAGCCGCATCACTGGGGCATGCGCGACGCGCCCGACGTGATCTGCGTGGTCGCCGCGTACCTCTCGGCCTACAACGCGCGGGCTTGCGGGGTGGGGGATTACATCGCGCAGATGATGTTCAACAGCCCGCCGGGCCTCTCGGACGCGATGGACTTGGCGAAGATGCTGGCCTCGCTAGAACTGGCGGAATCGCTGGCCGTTTCCCCCTCTCCTGATAGGGGAGGAGGTCAGGGAGTGGGGTTTCACGTCTGGCGGCAGACGCGCACCGGCCTGTTGAGCTATCCCCTGGACGAGGACGCGGCGCGGGCGCACCTGGCGGCCAGCGTCTACGTGCAGATGGCGCTGAAGCCGCACATCGTCCACATCGTGGGGCACACGGAGGCGCACCACGCCGCCACCGCCGCCGACGTCATCGCAGCCAGCCGGATGGCGCGGCGAGCCATCGACAACGCGCTGCGCGGCCAGCCGGACATGACCGCCGATCCGGCCATCCAGGCGCGCAAAACGGAGCTGCTGCGCGAGGCCCAGGTCACGTTGGAAGCCATCAAGGCGCTGGCGGATGAGAGCGTCCCCGACCCGCTGACCGACCCGGCGACCTTAGCCCAGGCCGTGTCCGAGGGCATACTCGACGCGCCGCATCTCCAGGGCAACCGCTTCGCGCGCGGCGAAATCCGCACCCGCATCGACGCGCGCGGCGCGTGCGTGGCGGTGGATGAGGATGGGGAGCCGTTGAGCGAGGCGGCGCGGCTGGCGGGCCTGGGGGTACGTCTGGGGTGAAGTGGCTGGCTGCGATGACGCTTCACAACGCCGGAATCGAGGAACCAAGATGAGCGAACAAGTACAATCGCCAGAGCTTACCGTGCAGGATATTCTGATGCTGTTCCAGGAATCCGAGCGCAAATCGCAGGAGAGCCACGAGCGATTCTTGCAAGAGATGCGCGAAAGTCAAGCCGCGTGGGATCGTCGTATTGAGCAGACCAACAAAAAAATCAACCGTCTGAGTGACGAGAGTAATTATTTTGCGGAGAATATGGTCGAGCCTTATCTGTGGGTACTGTTTGAGCGTCGGGGTATTTTCCTCAAAGACATCTCCCTACGCCGGCGCAGTTGGCGGGACGGCGCGGAAATGTATGTGGATTTGATGGCCGCGAATGATGAGTACGCCGTCGTCGTGGAAGTCAAGACGCGCCTCAAGCAGGAGGATGTGGACGCGCATCTGGAACGGCTCGCGCTCCTCAAGCGCGCCTTCCCCGTGTACCAGGAGAAGCAAGTCCTCGGCGCGGTCGCCGGGATGGAGGTTGCCGACAACGTGGCGAAGTACGCCTATCGGCACGGGCTATTCGTGTTGGCACAATCCGGCGAGGCGATGGAACTGCTCAACGACGACGCCTTTGAACCGCGCGCGTGGTGAACTGAGCGCTTACCCCGTTCTCACCCACCCGCGCACCATAGCGTACTGCGCCGCCGTCTCCGGCGAATCTCCCACAGCCGCGACCTCATCCCGCAGCCGGGCGATTTCCTCCAACGCGGCCTCGCCCGGCATCCCCTGCTCCACGAGATAGCAGCCCACCACCGTGCCAGTGCGCCCACATCCGCCCAGGCAGTGGACGTAGACGACGCGCCCCTCGGCCAGTGCCCCCTCGATGAGGGCCAGCGTGCGCCGCATCTGCTCCGGCGAAGGCACGTCGAAGTCGGGAATGGGCATCCGCCGATAACCGACGCCGTCCGGCAGCCAGGGCGTGTAATCCCCGGCCTCGGTGAGGTCTACAAAGTATGTGACCCCCAGATCGAGCAAATGCTGCACGCGCTCGCGGGAGCCGGGATACGGGCCGGCCAACAAGCGACCCGGCACCACCCAGTATTCATTCAAGTCGAGCATAATACCCTCATAAAGCGTCTGGCAGAAT
>SLSP01000213.1 GCA_007130345.1 Thermoflexales bacterium | reverse complement strand
TCCTTTCTGAACTAGTTACTTTGTTCACAAGGATAGCAGTTGAGAGCATCTTTTCAAAGGGCGGCACGACTTTTCGAGACTTTGCTAATTTACACCCGGTACGACTTTATAGGACTTGACAAAACAAAGGGTACTACATAATCTAACATCGGAGGAAAATAGATGGTAATGCGGTCAAAAACAATGACCGCTGACGTGGCAGCGTCAGCGGTCGGTGGGTTAGTGCCTCCCAGCACTCTAAATCCCTATCTTTATTCTACTCAGAATTCCTCATTTGGTCAAGACGCTGGAACGGTGCAGTGTTTAGCGCGCGTGTTGAGCGGCGACACGGATGTGGATTTATCGCAACTCCAGGCGCGATGTCCTGGCCTCATCCTGGGTGAGGACGAGATCGCCAATATGCAGGCTGTGAAGGCGTACATCCTGGCTGACACAACGCTGTTGAATGCTGTGCTGGCCGTCGATCCTCTGGCCCCAGCATCGCAAGCTCCACCTGGTTCCGCGTCCGGCGAGGATTGGACTTCGGCTGACGTCAACTCGCCTCGACGTTGGAGCGCAGCGGATCTGCTCACCGTTGAATTCCCCCCCTTAGCGTGGGTGGTCCCCGACCTTTTGCCTGCGGGCCTCATCATCCTGGCCGGGCGGCCCAAGCTGGGCAAATCCTTTCTGGCGCTCCAGATCGCGCAGGCGGTAGGTATCGGTTCCACGGTATTGGGACAAACAGCGCGGCATGGGGCGGTATTGTACCTCGCCCACGAAGACGGCCCCCGGCGTTTACAAGGGCGGGCCAGGGCGCAAGGCTGGTCCCCGGAGGCACAGGTCGATTTCTACACCACTTGGCCCGATTTGTTGGATGGCGGTCTGGCACGGTTGGAAGAGGCCATTGTAGCAGAAAAGTACGTCCTGGTCATCGTGGATACGGTCAGCCGAGCAGTCACGTTTCGCCAGAATGATGTGGAAGATAGCACCTGGGTCTTTAGCCAACTTCAGAAATTGGCGATGCATCACGATTGTGCCATTCTGCTCATTGACCATCATCGCAAGGGATCTGGTTTCACCGCTGATCCGGTGGATGATTTGTTGGGGAGTACCGGAAAGAGCGCGGTGCCCGACGCCATCTGGGGGCTATTTCGGCAGCGGGGCCAAGCCATCGCTGTGCTGAAGATCACGGGGCGGGATTTAGAGGATCAAGAGCTGGCGTTGTCGTGGACGCCGGATTCTTGTACGTGGGACTTGCTCGGCGATGCGCAGGACGTTACGCGCAGTCAGATGCAGCAGGAAGTGCTGGCAGCGCTGGAGGCTCTAGGCGGCGAAGCCACGACTAAGGATTTGGCTCTGCATATTGAGCGGAATCGTGCCCAGGTCTCGCGGGTTTTGGGGCAACTGGTGCTGGAAGGGGTGGTCAAACGAGGGCCTCGGCGTGGCCGCGAAGTCCCATACCAACTTTCGGAGTTAGCTGAGGAGCAAGACGATGCAGATCTCGCGGATTTCTCAGCGTGACTGGTCACGGGTGGATTTGTTGGCATTGTTGGCCAGGGAGACGGTGTTGCGCCGGGTGGCAACGACTCACGGTGGGGAATACGCCGGCCCATGTCCATTCTGTGGCGGGCGAGATCGCTTCCGAGTATGGCCGCAACATCCCCAGGGTAAAGGCCGTTGGTGGTGTCGAGGCTGTGGGCGCAACGGTGATGCCATCACCTATCTGCGCGAGCGTGAGGGTTTGAGTTACGCCGAGGCGTGTCAGGCGTTGACCCGCTTCCCCAGACAGCGCCTTTCGACATGCGCGCCGGTGGCCCCGCGTGTGACGTTGCCGGAACCGTCTGTGCCGCCTTCAGAGACCTGGCAAACGCAATGTTGGGAAGCGTTAGCGGAATGTCAGGCTGCTTTGGACGCCCCTGTCGGCGATAAGGCGCGGGCCTGGTTACGGCAACGTGGACTGCGCGAGTCGAGTTGGATAGCAGCCGGGTTGGGCTACAATGCCCGCGATCAGAAGCGCCACGGTTTGTATGTCCCGCGTGGTATCCTCATCCCCGGTTTCTGTGGGACGGCATTATGGTACCTCAAGGTGCGCCGCCCGGTACCACCGATCTCTCCACCCAAGTATACCCAAGTGAAAGGCGGCCGTCCGACGCTGTTCGGGGTGGATAGCCTCACCGGTAAGCCGGTCGTGGTGTTGTGTGAGGGCGAGTTCGATGCGTTGTTGCTTTGGCAAGAGACCCACGATCTGATAGATGTGGTAGCCGTCGGCGGCGCGGGCCAGCATCTCACCCCGCATATCCTGGCCCCGCTGGTACATGCTCCGCAATGGTGGCTGGCCTTCGATCAGGATCAACCGGGCAACAAGGGCGCGGCGTGGTGGACGGCGTTCTCGGCGCGGGTGCGGGTGGTGCGCCCGCCTTCCGGCAACGACTTGACCGACTTCCATGTGGCAGGCGGTGATTTGCGTGCCTGGGTGCAGGGCCTGCTAACGGAGTTGGTACGATGAAGCCGCGCGGCTTTTCGGTGAGGATCGAAGACGGCACGCGCCGCCTCCTCGCTGCGATGCTGCTCCAGGCCGCGCGGGATGCTGTAGACCCCCATCCCTGTCTGGCGGCGGAAGCGCGACACTGGCTGCGCTGGGTAGGCATGGATATCGCAACATGGTTAGGACTGAGTCGGCGGTCATTAGTGACCTGGATGAAACATTTATCCCCCTTGGCCTATGAACAATTGGGCCTATTTGACGAGCGAGGTGAGCTTGATGAAGAATAGAACGGCTTCGCCATCCCAAAAACAGCGCGTAGATACTACTATGACCACCGGTGATGTGGAAGTCTCAGGAATGGAACGACTTTTGGCTTTGCTCTCGGCCATCGTAGTGCGTGTTCTGCGTCAAGGTGAACCCCAGTGATGCAAAATCACGGGATCAACGCGCCCTTGCGGGCAGCAGTTTACATCCGTGTCTCTTCGGAGATGCAGCTCGATGGGTACTCCCTGGGAGAACAGGAGGCTCACTGTCGGCAGTACGCGGTGGCGCGCGGATGGGAGGTGGTGAAGGTCTATGTCGATGAAGCGGAGAGCGCCAAGACAGCAGATCGGCCCCAGTTCCAGCAGATGATGCGCGGCGCGGCGGCGGGAGAGTTTGAGGCTATCGTCGTCTTTCGCTTCGACCGTTTTGCGCGGAACCGGCGGGATATGGAGAACTACCTGTACGCGCTAGATCAGATGGGCGTGGCGGTGTACTCGGCCACGGAGAAGATTGATCGCAGCGATGCCAGCGGCAAGGCATATCTGGGGATGATCAGCGTCTTCAACCAATTCTACGTAGACTTGCTCTCGGAGAATGTGAAGGTGGCCAAGGCGGCGCGGGTGAAGCGTGACAAGTTGTGGAACAGTGCTGTGCCCTTCGGTTACACAGTGCATTAGACATTATATCGATTTATTAAGAGCTGGTCTTGTGGGGTAGCACCACAGGGAATCGTGGTCGCTTGAAAAGTGGGGGAAACCCCTCATTCTTAAGCCGGATTTCAGTACTCAGTGGGGCATAATCGGCGTTTACAGCCCAAAAAATTCGCCCAAATGGCGCTGATTTTCTCGACCACGATTAAGTGCAGTGCTACCTCTTGTGGTAGAATATACCTATCTTACACAAAATGGGGGTGCATAATGACACTTTACGAAAAACACGCAGATAATCCCGATATGTTTTTGTCCTTAACCAGCTATACCCGAGAAGAGTTTGATGCTATGTTGCCCGAATTTGAGCAACAATTCTTGGAAAGAATGCGTGACTACTGCTTGGATGGCAAACCACGTGGTAAACGGCGGTATGTTTCCTATCATAATTCTCCGTTGCCCACCAGTGCCGACAAACTATTTTTCATTTTGACGTATGTGAAAGCATATCCACTGCAATCTGTACAAGGCGCGCTCTTCGGCATCCCCCAATCTAAAGCCAATCAGTGGATTCACACCTTAACTCCGGTTCTGGAAGCCACGCTCGCCAGTCTGGAGTGCTTGCCCGCGCGGGATTTCGCGGACCTACCACTAGAGGATATGGAAGCTACGCTCTACTGGCATGATGGTACCGAACGCCCGATTCAGCGCCCGAGTGATGCCGAGGCCCAACGCCAGCATTACAGCGGCAAACAAAAACAGCATACCATAAAAAACGACACCGTAATTACTGCAGAATGTCAAGTTATCTATCTGACTGCGACGGCAGAAGGAAAAAAACATGACAAGAAACTCGCGGATGAGAGCGGCTATCAATTCCCCCCAGGCAGTACCTTAATCCAAGACACCGGTTTTCAGGG
>SLSP01000278.1 GCA_007130345.1 Thermoflexales bacterium | reverse complement strand
TCAATCCATACTTCTATAGCTTGAGGGTTCACGATAGGTTATCTCCTTAAAATGATGTATATTGCGTGCTGCGTGTTGCGTAAAAATCCAGGCTCCAAGCCCCCGTCCTCGGGGGCGGCTAAACCGTGCAATGCTCGCCGAAAATAGTTGGTGTCGCGTGTTGCGTTTGCGTGAAAACCAAAATACGCAACACGCAACAGCCTCTACTGTCTCTCCAGCGCGCAGTCGATGCGCCACCGGCTGGCCTTGTTGCGCAACTGGCTTCCCAGAAGCACGCGCTCCAGGCTGGCGGGGGACTCGCGCAGGCGTCGCCCGGTGGCGTGGGCCACGGCGTTGAGCAGCGCGGGCGCGGTGGGGATCATCACCGGTTCCGCCAGGTTCTTCGCGCCGAATGGCCCGCGCTCCCACGTCGTCTCCACAAAGTGCGCCGCGATCTCCGGCACATCCACCGCGGTAGGGATGAGGTAGGTGTCGTAGTTGATGTCGCGCGGATAGCCCTGGTCGAAGGTGAAGTCCTCCATCAGCCCATACCCCAGGCCCTGCGCGATGCCGCCGTACATCTGCCCATACGCGCCGATGGGGAAGAGCAGTTGCCCGCCGTCGTGCGCGGCCCAAATCCCCAAGACCTGCACTTTGCCCGTGCCCAAATCCACTGCCACCTCCACCACCTGCGCGCCGAAGGAGTAGGTGTTGTACGGCTTGCCCTGACCGGTCTCCATGTCCCAGTGGATGGCGGGCATCTCCCAGCGCCCGGTGACGCTGAGTTCGATCCCTAGCAGGCGCGCGTGCTGCACGACGGCCTCGAAATCCACCGGCTCCTCGGTCGGGCCGATGAAGCGCTCGCCATCGCGCACGATCTGCGCCGGGCGACACTCCAGCAGGTCGGCGGCGGCGGCATGGAGCAGTTGCCGCAGTTGTTGCGCGGCGACGCGGGCCGCGTTCCCGCCGAGCACCGAGGCGCGGCTGGCGACCGTCGGGCCGGAGTCGCGCGCGGTCTCCGTGTCGGGCCGGGGCATCTGGATGCGCTCGACGTCCACGCCCAGCACCTCCGCCGTGACCAGCGGGAAGACGGTGCGCGCGCCCTGCCCGTAGTCGGTGAGGCCGGAGGTGAGGCTGAGGGAGTTGTCGGGGTTGATGGCGAGCGTGCTCACGGCGAAGTCGGCCCCTTCTGCGCCCAGGGACGTGCCGTGATGGATGCAGGCCACGCCGATGCCGCGCCGCCGCGCCCCGTCGAAGGGCTGCTGCGCGTACTCCGCGCGCTTGCAGTCCCAGTCCGAAGCCTCCCGCACCCATTCCAGCGCGGGGATCAGGCCCACCTCGAAGTCCAGTTCGTTGCCGGTGGCGGCGCGGTCGCCCTGGCGCAGCGCGTTCTTCAGGCGGAATTCCAGCGGATCCATCTCCAGCGTCTCGGCCAGCTCATCGATGGCCTGCTCCATAATGGCGCTGGCGTCGGTGTTGCCGAAGCCCCGGAACGCGCCCGACCAGCCGTTGTTGGTGTAGACGCCGAGCACGTCGATGTGGACGGCCTGGTAGCGATACGCCCCGCCCGCGTGCATCGCGCCGCGCCAACCGATGAACGGATTCACCGAGGCATACGCGCCGTTGTCCATCAACAGCTTCACCTGCGCGGCCTGCAACACGCCGTCGCGGGTCGCCGCCAGCCGCACATCGCCGATGGTGGCCTCGCGCTTGTAGGAGGCGATCATCGACTCCTCGCGGGTGATGTTCAAGCGGACGGGCCGCCCGGTCTTGAGGGCCAGCGCCGCCGCCTGCGCGCTGGTCTCGTAGCAGAAGTCGTCCTTGCCGCCGAACGCGCCGCCCACGAAGGCCGAAATCACGCGCACTTGCTCCTGCGGCAGGCCGAGCACCCGCATCAACGTGTTGCGGTTGACGAACGGCGATTGGTCATCCGCGTAAACGATGACGCCGCCATCGGGCGTGGGGAGCGCCACCGCGCCCTCCGGCTCGATGTAGGCGTGCTCCTGGAAGGGCGTGCTGAAGCGGCCCTCGTACACCACCTCGGCCTGGGCAAAGAGCGGGGCCGGGTCGCCGTTGCGCACGATGTTGTGCGAGGTGAGATTGCCACGCGGCAGCGCCTCCGCGTCCCGCCCGGTGGGGCCGACGAGGGGCGCGTGGGGATCGAGGGCCGCTTCGGGATCGAAGACGCCGGGCAGCGCCTCCAATTCCAGCGCGATGGCGCGTACCCCGGCCACGGCGGCCTCCGGCGTCTCGGCAGCCACGGCAGCGATAGCGTCGCCCACGTATCGCACGCGCTCGTGGGCCAGCATAAAGTTGTCGGGGATGGGGAAGCCGTACCTGCCGTGATCCACAAAGTCCTCCGCCGTGATTACAGCCACGACGCCGGGAACGTCCAGCGCGGGGCCAACGTCCAGCGTGACGATGCGGGCGTGGGGCAGAGGGCTGCGCAACACCTTGGCGTGCAGCATCTCCGGGAAGAGGTAGTCGCCCACAAAGCGCGCGCGTCCGGTCACTTTCTCCACCGCGTCCAGGCGGCGGGTGTGCTTGCCGATGTATCGTGGCTCCTTCATCGTCCCTGCTCCTTCCGGCGGTGCGCCGCCGTCGCTTCGATAGCGTCCACAATCTGCTGATACCCGGTGCAGCGGCAGAGGTTGCCCGCGATGCCCTGACGGATTTCGGCGCGCACGGGATTGAGATTGCGGCTTAACAGCGCCTCCGCCGAAAGCAACATCCCCGGAATGCAGACGCCGCATTGCACCGCGCCGTGGTCGATGAAGGCGGTTTGCAGGTCAGTCAGGCCGCCATCGGGCGCGCGCAGCCCCTCCACGGTGACGATCTCGCACCCCTCCGCTTGATGCGCCAGCGTCAGGCAGCCGAGCACGGCCACGCCATCCATTAGCACGGTACACGCGCCGCACTCGCCGCCGTTGCATCCCTCTTTAGGCGACAGCATCCCGAAGGTATCGCGCAGGACGGTGAGCAGGCTCAGGCCGACGGGCACATCCGCGCTCACGGCCTCGCCGTTGAGGACGAAGCTCAGGCGTTGCGGCGGCCCCTGGTGGGGGATGCGCGTATGCACGCGCTCGTCCGGCGGGTGCGCCGTAACGGGATGGCGTGCTTCTCGGTGCAGATGCTCCATCCACGCCAGCAATTCAGCGGAGGTGGCTTCCGCCTCCGTCGCATCCGCCGCGAAGACGTAGGCCAGCGCCCGCTGCGTCAGCGTGGCGATCACGGGTTCCTTGTATTGCGTAGACCAGCGCCGCCCGGAGATCTCGATCATCAGCGCGGCCATCCGCTCGCCGGCCTCCGCAAATGTCACGGGATCAGGGCGCTGGCCGAGCAGCGGTTCCTCGACCTCGGTGACGCGCCGGGTGTGGCGCAACGCCGCGCCGGGAACCAGCCGCGCCTCGGCGATGCGCCCATCGGCATCCAGGTGGCCCACCGCGCTCATCGAGAGCCGCGAGATGTTCAGCGCGTTGCGGCGGCCCACCTTGAGAAAAACTCCGCGTCCCGGCGGCGGGGCGAAGCGAAAACCGGTGATGATCTCGCCGGGGCGCAGCGTGTGGCGGCCCGGCCCGGTGATGAGCGCGTCGATGGCGACCTCGCGCGCGCCCTCTGGCCCGGCGATCTCGGCGCGCGCGTCCAGCGCGATGAGCACGGGCAGACTGTCGGCGGCGAGAGCGGCGTTGGCGATGTTCCCGCCGATGGTGCCCGTGTTGCGCAACTGCACCGCGCCGGCTTCCGCCGCCATCTGCGCCAGAATCGGCGCGCGGTCGCGGATCAGCGGGTGCGCCAGCAAGTCGCCGAACGTACTCGCCGCGCCGATATACACGTCGGCGTCGCGCAGCTCGATGCAGCGCAGCGCGGGGATGCGCGCAATGTCCACGACGCGGTCGCAATCAATCTCGCCGCGCCGCAACTCAATCATAAAATCGGTGCCGCCCGCGAGCAGACGCGAGCAGACGCCCGCCTCGTTGTGCAGGGCGAGGGCCTCTTCTACAGTATGGGGCTGACGATATTCCATAGGTGTCTCCTAATATATCCGTTGAATAGTATACGCTATTATAACCCAACCCAGGTAAATCTGAAAGAATGTTAGATCGCAAAGTATGATGGGGGATGAGTCAAACGTCATGCGTCAGACGTCAAAACCATGACACATCTAAATTCGCAGTAGCGCAAAACTAGCCCTGTGACAAGAAGATGTCCCAAGAAGATGTCCCCGGTTGGTTTCAAGCAAGGTCACGGATTTTTTGGTTTTATCCGTGAGTCCCCTGAAAAAAGTCCAAAAATCCGATTTTTCCACACGCGACCTACTACCTATATGAAATTCGCACGCGGAAAATCTACATATAGT
>SLSP01000075.1 GCA_007130345.1 Thermoflexales bacterium | reverse complement strand
GTGGTCTCCGAAGTCAACACAGCCGGACGGATTTCGGGCAATACCAGTGTCATCTGGGTCAGCAGATCACGATGCCACGCGCGCCCGGAGGGGACATTGCCATCTACCTCTGCGGCGATCATCTCAAAGACGTGTTCGACGTTGTTGTAAAAGTTATGCAGGTACAAGGCGATAGCGGTCAGATACAAGTTCCGATCAATGGGATTGGCGTCAATACAGTTCATTGCCCGTGTGCTGCTGTCAATAAAACCCTTCAATCCTCTTAACTCATGACGGATATGGGTAGCTAAAACCAAGTAACGCGCAATCACAACTTGCATCCTCCACCAGATCGAGTTTTCACAAACTAAGTTAATCAAAACTTCAGATTTTCTTGCCGATAATGAATGGACGTCTGATTGACGCGAGGAGTTGGTCTGGCCGATCCAAAATTCGTTTATTCGTTCCGCGAAATTCGTTGTCGGCTTCCCCCGCTTTGACCTATTCCATTGAGACTACATCCCCAACATCGGCAGCACCAGGGTCAGCAACACGCCCCCGGCGATGACCGAACCTAACTGCCCGGACGTGTTCGCGCCCATCGCGTGCATCAGCACGAAGTTGGAGAAGTCCTCCTCCTGCGCGACCTTCTGCACCACGCGCCCGGCCATCGGGAACGCGCTGATGCCCGCCGCGCCGATGAGCGGGTTGATCTTCTGTCCGGAGACGATGTACAGCAGCTTGCCGAACAGAATCCCCGCCGCCGTGTCCAGCCCAAAGGCGAACAGTCCCAACAGGAGCACCCAAAGGGTCTCTACCTGGAGGAAGCTCGCCGCCGTCATCGTGCTGCCCACCACCAGCCCCAAGAACAGCGTGGAGACGTTGATGATCTCGTTCTCGGACGCCCTCGCCAGCCGCTCCACCACGCCCGATTCCTTGAGCAAGTTGCCGAGCATCAGCGAGGCGACCAGCGGCGCGGCCTGCGGGACGAGAATCCCGACGGCGATGGTCACGATGATGGGGAAGACCACCAGCGCCGTCTTGGAGACGGGACGCGGCGCGTAGTCCATGTGCGTCATCCGCTCCTTGCGCGTGGTGAGCGCGCGCATAATCGGCGGCTGGATGATGGGGACGAGGCTCATATACGAATAGGCCACCACCGAGATCACGCCGAGCATGTGCGGCGCGAGCTTGTTCGCCACGTAGATGCTGGTCGGCCCGTCAATCGCGCCGATGATGCCGATGCTGGCCGCCTCGTTCAGCGGGAAGCCAATCGCCAGGGCCAGCAGCAGTGTGCCGAAGATGCCGAATTGCCCCGCCGCGCCGAGCAGGGCGAAGAGGGGCTGCGCCAACAGCGGGCGGAAGTCCATCATCACGCCCACGCCGATAAAAATCAGCAGCGGGAACAACTCGTTGTTGACCCCGGCCTCTCTGAGGATGACCAGCATCCCGTTTTCGGCGGGATCAATCATCGCCGAGAGGGGCAGGTTGCCGATGATGCACCCGATGCCGATGGGCAGCAGCAACACCGGCTCGTACTCTTTGACAATGGCGAGGTAGATGAGCAAGCCGCCTACGGCCATCATCACCAGGCTCCCCGGCGTGATGGCGAACAGCCCCTCGAAGAGATAACTTATATCAATACCATTCACAGGCGACTCCTTGATGGAAATGACAAATGACTCACCTGAAAGCACCCTAAAAAATCGGATTTTTTAGAACCTTGATCTACAGGTAGATTTTTCGCGTGCGAATTTCATATAGGTAGTAGGTCGCGTGTGGAAAAATCGGATTTTTGGACTTTTTTCAGGGAACTCACACATGGGGACTCAGGTTAAGCGTTGCAACTTCTCAGGTCTCCGCGTCGGGCGAGGCGCCCTTGAGCACGCAGCGCATCAGGTACATCGGACGCTCGCGCGTGAAACCCAGGGACTCGGCCAGGTTGAGCGAGACCGTGTCATCCTGATCCACCAGCGCGAAGACGCACACGTCTTCCTGGATGAGGGCGCGAACCAGCGCGGCGATGATGTTGCTGGCATACCCGCGCTGGCGCGAGTCCTGGCGCGTGATGAGATTGCCGATCTGCACCGCGCCGGGCAGACGCAGATTGGTCATCCCCATCGCCGCCAGCTTCTTGCGCTCCCAAATGCCAAACGCCGGGCCGTGGTCAAAGGGATGGCGGGCGAATGTCACCAGCGGGCACTTTTCCGCCCGCGCCAAAGCCTCCATCGCGGCCCAATCCTCCACGCCCAGCTCCTCGGCATCGCCCGGATCCAGCGATTCCGGCACGCCCCGGAAGACCATCTGCCACTGCGGCACCTCATCTGCCACCTCGAAGGCCGCGCGGGCTACAGCGCGCTGCTCCGCGTTGACCAGCAGCAGCACCTCGCTGCCGGGATCGGCCAGGAACGTGGCGTAGTTCGCCAGCAATTCCGCCGATTCCCCCACAAAAGAGAGCACCGTCTGCGGCAAGGCGTGGCAACTGGCGACCGACATCCCCGGCGTGTGGGCGATATCGCACTCCGCCTCCAACGTGGTCACATTGGCGACGAAGGCGAAATGCGCCAGCGTCCACTCCAGATCGCGGGTCTGTTCTTCGATCTGGTGGGCCAATGGCGACGCGGGCCGGCCGGCGACGGTCTCCATACTCACGCCCCGATGCGTATCAGAGGGGCGCCATGCTGAATCTGCTGCCCAATATGCACGTAAATCGCCTCGACGGTGCCGGCATTCCCGGCGCGAATCGGGTTATTCATCTTCATCGCCTCGATGACGCACAACTCCTGGCCGCGTTCCACCGTATCGCCTTCGGAGACGCCGATGTTGACCACCGTGCCGGGCAGCGGGGCGGTAATATCCCCTGCCTGACCGCTGGATGGCGTTGGCTTCTTCTTGGACGCGCTCGGCCTCGGGCTGGCCGAGGATTGCGGCGCGGAGGCCACCACCGGCGGCGCGGGAGTCGCGGTCATCACCGCCTCCTGCGTCACCTCGACGAGCACCTCTTCCCCATCAACGGTGGCGCGCACCGGGCGCTCATCCAGCGCGGCGATGTCCACGTTGTACGTCTTTCCTGCTATCGTCACTTTATAGGTTGGCATAGCTTCTCCCTCTGATTAATGCCCGCGACGCAGCGCGTGTTGTTGCCGTTGCGCGAGGCGTTGCCCGCGCACCTGCGTATTCCAGGTCTGCGCCGGAGCCGCCCGGCCCCGCCCGGTCGATTGTCCCGCCGCCGCCGCCTGCCCTAGCCCTAGCGCGACGGCGACCGCCGCCGCTGCCGCCAGATAGCGCGATTCGGCGCGGCGTTCTATCGGGGACGCTGAGGCCGCTGGTGACGCTGGAGCCTTCGGAGCCTCCGGTTCCGGCCTGGGCAACGGGCGCGGGGCCTCATCCGGGGCCTTATCCCGAATCATCGCCGTCATCAGATACATCCCCACCACCAGCGCGCCCAGAGATAGGAAGGTCATCCCCATCCCCAGAACCGTGAGCGTCATCCCTTGCGTGAGTAGTTCGCCCATACCGCCCCCTTACACCGGCATCACGCCGTGCTTCTTCGGCGGCGTCGTCACCGGCTGCTCCCGCAACATCCGCAGCGCCGCGATGAGCGTGGGGCGCGTCCGCGCCGGCTCGATCACGTTGTCGATGATGCCCCGTTCCGCCGCGTAGTAGGGATTGGCGTACTTCTCGCGGTACGCGCTCACCAGTTGCGCGCGGAGCGCGTCGGGGTCCTCGGCGGCGGCCAACTCGCGCCGGTTGATCACGTTGACCGCGCCCTCCGGCCCCATCACGGCGATCTCCGCCGAAGGCCAGGCCAGGTGCAGGTCGGCCCCCAGGCTCTTGCTGCTCATCACCACGTAAGCCCCGCCGTACCCCTTGCGCGTGACCACCGAAATTTTGGGGACGGTGGCCTCCACGTAGGCGTAAATAATCTTCGCCCCATGGCGGATGATCCCGCCGTGCTCCTGGTGGACGCCCGGCAGGAAGCCCGGCGAATCCATCAAGGTGATGATGGGCAGGTTGAACGCATCGCAGAAGCGCGCGAAGCGCGCGATTTTGTCCGAGGCGTTGATGTCGATAGCGCCCGCCAGCACAATCGGTTGCTGCGCCACAAAGCCCACGGGCTGCCCCGCCAGCCGCCCCAAGCCCACGATAGCGTTCTGCGCCCAGCCCGCGTGAACCTCAAGGAAGCTCCCCTGATCCACAATCTGGGTGATGGCCGTGAGCATATCGTAGGGGATGTTGGGTTCTTGCGGCACCAGCGTGTTCAACGCCGGGCTGATGCGCGCCGGATCGTCGGCACACTGGACAACCGGCGCGTCTTCGACGTTATTGGACGGCAGATAGCCGAGAATCGCGCGCACCAGTTCCAGGGAATGGGCCTCGTCCTGCCCCACAAAGTGCGC
>SLSP01000059.1 GCA_007130345.1 Thermoflexales bacterium | reverse complement strand
GTTGTGGCGTTGCCGATGTACTTCATCGGGGAACTCTCCCACAGCCGGTCAATGCTCTCGTAAGGCGGCACGTCGCCGAAGGGCATCTGGAAGACCCAATTCACGTCGCTGGACCCCCAAAAGCTGACGAGGTTGGTCACGGAGCGCTGCGCCACGCCCGCCTTGAAGCGGTCGGTGTGGCCGATGATCCACGCGGTCATATAGCCGCCATAACTGCCGCCGGTCACAAACATCTGGGCAGCGTCAATGTAAGGCCGCGCCGCGACGTAGTCGGCCCAGGCCATCAAATCGGCGTAATCGGCATCGCCCCAGCCACCCCAAATTGCGCGGGCGTGTTCCTCGCCGTAGCCTAGTCCGCCGCGCGGATTGGAGAAACAGACGACGTAGCCTTTCGCAGCCAGGTAGTAGAATTCGTGCATAAAAGCGTGGCCGTATTGCCCTAGCGGCCCACCGTGAATCTCGATGATGGCGGGATAGCGCCGCGCCGGGTCGAAGTCGGGCGGCTTGAGAATCCAGCCCTGGAGCCGATTGCCGTCCGGCCCCTCGAACCACACCTCCTCCACCGCGCCCAGGTCGAGCTTGGCGAGCAGGTCGGCGTTGACGCGCGTAAGCTGGCGCGTCGCGCCACCGAGCAGGTCGCGCAGCCAGATTTGGCCGGGATCGGTCATCTGCCCAAAGAGGTAGACCACCTGCTGCCGCGTCGCGTCGAAGCGGTACGCGCTGACCAGCCCGGGGCCATCAATCACAGTCTCCACGTCGCCATCAAGGGAAACGGCGCGCAGCGTGGTGCTGCCGTGCTCGGCGATCTGCACGTAGATGCGGGAGCCGTCGGCGGCCCAGGTGGGGGGCATCTGCGCCCCGCCCACCATATCGCCCAGGGTGAACGCGGAAACGGTCACGTCGCGCCCGGCGAGGAGGTCGCGGGCCGCGCTCGCGTCCTCAGCGTCCACCGGCACGACCCAGAGATGATCGTTTTTCCACCATTCGCCGCGCCCCTCGTGGCCGATGTAGGCGATGTGCTGGCCGTCGGGCGAAAAAACGGGCGACCCCTTGGGGCCGTAGGGCGTCGCCACTTTGCGCATCTCGCCGCCCTCGGCGGGCAGCACGTAGAGATCGTCGGCGTCAGGTTCGAAGTCGGGATCGGCAGCGCGGTTGGAGGCGAAGGTCAGCCACGCGCCGTCGGGCGACCAATGCGGCGCGCCCTCGTCGTAGATGTCGCTGTCGGTGAGCTGCTGCGCCTCGCCGCTCTCGGCGTCAATCATCCACAGATGCCAACGCTCTTGGGGCAAGTAGCCCGCGCCATCCAGCGAGTAGCGCACGCGCTCGATCTCGCGGCAGACAATGCCGAGCTTCTTCTTCTGCTCGTCCTTTTCCCGTTCAGCGGCGTCGGCGTCCTGCTTGCGGAAGCGGCACGCGATGCGCGTCCCATCCGGCGACCAGGCCAGCGATCCGAATTGGCCCTTGAGGTCGGTGAGAGGACGGGCCTCACCGCCATCTGCCGGGATGAGATAGATTTGCGGCTGCTTCTCGTCGCCGCGATTAGAGAGAAACGCGATCTGGCGACCATCGGGCGACCAGCGCGGCTGGCTATCGACGTGATCGCCCACAGTGAAGCGACGCGGTTCTCCGCCATCGGTGGGCGACAGCCAGAGGTTGCTGTACTTCTTCTCCGTCTCGCGTTCCACGCGCTGCACGGTGTAAACGACGCGCTGGCCGTCGGGGGCAATGTCCAGGTCTTGGATTAACTCAAAGCGATAGAGATCGCGCGCGCGAATGCGGCGGCGTTTGTCTTGGGTCATCATAGCTCCTTATACACGTTGATTGTCGATTGTAGCATTGGAAACACGCCGCGCCGGCTCGAAGCGGCTGCACGCCGGCTTCAGGATGTCGCCGTAGGCCGCCAGGTTCCGATCTTCCAGATGATCGAAGATCATCGGGCTGGTGGAACCGTAGCTGATGCGCTTGAGCGGCTCCGGGTCAAGCTCCGCCGCGATGATGTCCTCCGTCCCGCGCGCCAGCGCCAACGTCTGCGCGATGGGGCTGACGATCATGCTGTGGCCGAAGTAGTAATGCCCCCCCGCATCCGGGCCGATGGCGTTGCAGGCGGCGATGTAGACGTGGTTATCGTAGGCGCGGGCCTTGTTCGTCAATTCCCAAATCTCGAAGCTGCGCAGCAGCGCCGCCGGGCGGACGATGACCTCGGCCCCATGCACCGCTTCGCAGCGATACAGCTCCGGGAAGTCGCCATCGTAGCACAGGGTCAGGCCGATGCTCGCCAGGGGCGTCTCCACCACGACCGGATCCGCGCCGGGCGTAGACCACCCCCCGGCGGCCTTCCGCTCGGTGGGGAAGAGGTGGGTCTTGCGGTACACGCCGAGCAGCCCCTCCGGGCCGAAGAGCGCGACGCTGTTGTAGACGATGTCCGGCGTCGGGCCGCGCTCGTAGGTGGGGAAGACGAGGTAGAGATCGAGCACGCGCGCCGCCGCCGCGACGGAGGCCGTCTGCGGGCCGGGGAGCTTGTCCACCTGCGCCCATAGCTCCTCGACGGGGCAGCCGGGCGTGCCGTCCGGAGTCACGCCTGGCGTGAAGCCCGTCGTCACCGACTCCGGCAGCACGATCAGCCGCGCGCCGGTCTCCCGCGCCGCCCGCTCCGTCCAGGCCAGCGCCTTCTCGATGTTCTCGCTCACGGCCAGGGGCGTCACCGCGAACTGGGCGCAGGCCACCGTGAAGCGTTGCATCAGAGCGCGCCCTCGGCGTGGAGCGCGGCGACCTGCTCCGGCGTGTAGCCGAGCAATTCGCCGAGTAGCTCCTCCGTGTGCTGGCCGAGCGTAGGCGCGGCGGAGCGCAGCGCGCCGGGCGTCTCGCTGAGTTTGACCGGGATACCGGGAAGGGTCATCTGTCCCGCCGTCGGATGCGCAAGCTCCACCAGCATCTCCCGCGCCAGCACCTGCGGGTGTTGCATCACTTGCGCGACGTTGTTGATCGGGCTGACGGGAATCCCCGCCGGTTCGAGCAACGCCTGCCACGCGGCAGTCGTCTGGCCCCGGAAGATCTCCGCCAGGATGGGGCGCAGTTCAGCGTAGTGCGTGTTGCGCAGCGGATTCGTCTTAAAGCGCGGGTCGGAGGCCAGGTCAGGCCGCTCCAATGCCTCACAGAGCCGCCGCCAGAGCGCGTCGTTGCCGGCCGCCACCATCAACTGCCCATCCTGCGTCTCGAACGGCTCGAAGGGGACGATGGACGGATGGCGATTGCCTTGCGGACGGGGAATTTCACCGGTGACGTTGTAGCGGGCCAGCGCGTTCTCCAAGATGGCGACCTGGCAATCGAGCATCGCCACGTCCACCACCTGGCCCTGCCCGGTCTGCTCCCGCGCCCGCAACGCGCTCAGGATGCCGATGGCCGTGAAGAGGCCGGCCGTGATGTCGCCGATGGAGCTGCCGACGCGGGTGGGTTCGCCGCCTTCCTGCCCGGTGATGCTCATCAGGCCGCCCATCGCCTGCACCACCGCGTCGTAAGCGGGACGTCGGCTGTATGGCCCGGTGCGCCCGAAGCCCGACGAGGCCGCGTAAATCAGGCGCGGGTTGAGTTCGCGCAGGGTCTCGTAGCCGAGGCCCAACTTCTCCAGCGTGCCGGGGCGGAAGTTCTCGACCAGCACATCCACCTGCGCGACCAGTTCCCGGAATACCTGCTGCCCACGCGGCGATTTGAGATTCAGCGTCATGCTGCGCTTGTTGCGATTGAGGCTCATAAAGTACGCGCTCTCGCCGTGGAGATGCGGGCCGAAGCTGCGTGCATCGTCGCCTGTGCCGGGCCTCTCGACCTTAATCACGTCGGCTCCCAGGTCGGCCAGAATCATCGTCGCATACGGCCCGGCCAACACGCGGGTCAAATCCAGTATTCGTAGTCCGTCCAAAGCCATCATAGGTATAAATCTCCATACATTGCGTCAGTCATTGCGCTAACGCTGATTGCAAGCAACTTCTTGATAAACTTGCGCGATACTCTGCAAGTCTGAGGCGGTGAACAAAGCCACGTTCACCGCCTCCAGGGTATTGATATCCTCCACCTTGCAGATGTCTGGATAGAGTTGGACCCCCGCCGCGCCGAATTTCAGGCTCAAGCCGGTGCGAATCGCGCGCAATAGTCCCTCGCGGAGACCCTGCGCGACGCCTTCGCGGAGGCCCTGCTCAACGCCTTCTTGATGCCCTCTTTCCATCCCGATGCGTTCAGCCGTCGTTATGTACGTCATTTCGCGTTCCATAGGTACAGGGCTACACATCGCGTTTACCAGCACGCCAACGCTGGTTTCAGGCAGCTTCCTGATAAACTTGCGCGACGCTTTGCAAATCTGAGGCGGTGAACAACGCCACATTCACCGCCTCCAGGGT
>SLSP01000239.1 GCA_007130345.1 Thermoflexales bacterium | reverse complement strand
GACCACGATGACGATCACCACGAGGGCGCGCCGGATCCGCACGTCTGGGTTTCGCCGGCGTTGGTCAAGGTGCAATCCCAGGCGATTTACGCGGCGTTGGTGCAGCTTGATCCGGCGCACGCGGCTGAATATCAGGCCAATCTGAACGCCTTCATCGCCGACATCAACGCGCTGGAAGCGGACATCCAACAGACGCTGGCGGGGCTGGAGAGCCGCAAATTTATGGTCTTCCATCCGGCATGGGGATACTTCGCGCGCGACTTCGGCCTGACGCAGATTCCGGTAGAAGTAGGCGGGCAGGAGCCGAGCGCACAGGAGTTGGCGCACCTGATCGAGGAGGCGCAGGAGGAGGACATCCAGGTCGTCTTCGCGCAGCCGGAATTCAGCACGCAGGCGGCAGAGACGATTGCCAGTGAGATCGGCGGGGAGGTGCTGTTGATCAGCCCGCTGGCTCCAGATTGGCTGGCGAATATGCGGCGCGTGGCGCAGACCTTCGCCGAGGTGTTGGGGCAGTAGTCAGAACGCGGCCCTTGTCCGCAGGCAGCGGGCAGGATGCCCACGTTCCCAATGAATGGAGCTATTACTTGGAACCTGAAACGCAGCAGCGGGTAGTGATTGCCGTCCGGGGCCTGTGGGCGGGCTACGACCGCGAGCAGGTGCTGGAAGACGTACACCTGACGGTCTACGAGCGCGACTTTGTCGGGCTGATTGGGCCGAATGGCGGCGGCAAGACCACGCTGCTCCGGGTGCTGCTCGGCTTGTTGCCGCCGACGCGGGGCGAGGTGCGGATTATGGGGCGTCCGGTGCGAGAAGGCCGACGCGCGCTCGGCTACGTGCCCCAGGTGGTTGAGTTCGACCACGAGTTCCCCATCAGCGTGTGGGAGGTGGCGCGGATGGGCCGGTTGGGCCACCGCCGCCTCTTGCAGCGGTACACCGCCGAGGATGACGCCATCGTAGAAAAGGCGTTGCGCCAGGTGGATGTGCTGGACTTGCGGCAGCGGCCCATCGGGGAGCTTTCGGGCGGGCAGCGGCAGCGGGTCTACATCGCGCGCGCGCTGGCGACGCAGCCGGAGATTCTGCTGCTGGACGAGCCAACTTCTAGCGTGGATCCGCAGGTGAGCAACAGCATCTACGAATTGCTGCAACAGTTGAACGAGCACGTGACAATTCTGCTGATCTCGCACGACATGAGCGCGATCTCGTCCTACGTGAAGACCGTCGGCTGCCTGAACCGCCGCTTATTCTACCACCACGGCGCGGAGATCACGGCGGATATGCTGGAATTGGCCTACCAGTGCCCCATCGACCTGATCGCGCACGGCGTGCCGCACCGGGTCTTCCCGATGCACGCCCACGACGGGAGGGCGGAATGATCGAGGCGATACTGCACGCGCTCCAGTTCACGTTTATGCGGCACGCGCTGGCCGCCGGGGTGTTGGTCAGCATCGCGTGCGGCGTCATCGGCACGTTCGTGGTCATCAAGCGGATCGTGTTCATCAGCGGGGGCATCGCGCACGCCGCGTATGGCGGAATCGGCCTGGGCTATTACGCCCGGTACGCGCTGGTTCCGCTGCTCTTCCCCGCGCTCGCGGCGACGCTGCCGCAGCGTCCGGGGTCGTGGCCGCTGGTGGGCGCAATCCTGTTCAGCCTGGTGGCGGCGGTGATTATGGGCCTCATCCAGCGCCGCACCCGTCAGCGCGCCGACACCATCATCGGCGTGTTGTGGGCCATCGGGATGGCGGTGGGGATTGTGTTCGTCGATCTGACCCCCGGCTACAAAGTCGATCTGATGAGCTATATCTTTGGCAGCATCTTGGCGGTGCAGCGCGCCGAATTGTTCATCATCCTGGGGCTGGACGTGGTGATCGTGGCGCTGGTGGCGCTCTTCTACAAGGAACTGCTGGCGATCTCATTCGACGAGACCTTTGCCACGGTGCAGAACGTGCCGGTGGACGCGATCTACATCGTCCTGCTGTGCCTGATCGCGCTGACGGTGGTGATGATGATGCGCGTGGTGGGGCTGATTATGGTCATCGCCCTGCTGACCATCCCGGCGGCCATCGCGGGCCGTTTTGCGCGGGATATGAAGCGGATGATGCTCGGCGCGACCCTGCTCGGCATTGGCTTTAACGTGGTGGGGCTGTGGCTGTCATACACCTGGAACCTGACCTCTGGCGCGAGCATCATCCTGGTCGCGGCGGCGGCGTATCTGCTCTCGCTGGCCTGGCCTTTGTTGACGCGGTGGACGCGCGTGGGCGCGTAACACGCGGGCCATGAAAAAAGCGGCAGGCTTAAAAAGCCTGCCGCTTTGATGGATGTGTGCTTACGCCTTGAGCTTCAGAGGCTCGCCACAGCACGAAAAAGTGCCATGCTCAACGCACTCGCAGTCAGCCGCGTCCTTTTCGCACACCTCGCACTCTTTGACGACCTCAAGCTCCAGACTACACGCTTCACAAACGTAAACTTGCCCTAACTTCATATCATGACAATTTGACATTGGATTCTCCTTGTTTTGTGATGCGTGGACAGAAAAACCCGGCTCATTATACACACAAAAGAGATTGAAAACAGCCGGGCGAAGTTTTGTGTGCTTCTATCGGAGTACCCCCGTCAGGATTTGAACCTGAAACCTTTTGGTCCGCAACCAAACGCTCTATCCAATTGAGCTACGGGGGCGTATCGTGGGTAACGATAAGGCGGGGAGGCAGGGATTCGAACCCTGGGTGGAGTCACCCCCACAACTGCTTAGCAGGCAGCCCCAATCGTCCGCTCTGGCACCTCCCCGAATTTACTTGTTAAGGCGGAGGGAGTGGGATTCGAACCCACGGTGACCTTTCAGCCACAACGGTTTTCAAGACCGTCGCCTTCGTCCGCTCGGCCATCCCTCCGTGGCGAGGGTCGCTCCCGCTCCTCAGTAGGGCAAAGTATACCACGCCCCGGGCTTTTGTCAACGCGGGCTTTGTGCGAAGCCAGTACAGCGCGGAGCGGGACTAACTATGAAGGAACTTCCGCCCCCAAGAAACAGAACCGCTTTTGATAGCGGTTCTGTTTCCATCTCGCGGCGCGATGGGCGGTCATAGGCTCCAATAACACAACAGCAGCGTGAGTAACGTGAGGTTGAGAAGTACGAAGTTGAGGAAGCATCCATCGTAATTGTGGCCTGGGCTGCGCTTGGTTTTAGCGCGCAACAGCCAGAAGGGGAGCGACACGCCCAACAGAAATACCACCGCGCCGTCATGCTGACGCGCCGCGTGACCATCGGCGCGGCGGTGCGCTACGTCGCAGAAGAGACCGGCTACAGCCCCGATATAGTCTACCGCTGGCGGCAAGGTCACTCGCGCCCGACGGATGAGACGCTGGTGCAGCTTGTCCAACTCGGCCAGGCCGCCAACCTGGAACGCGCCTGGGGCGTCGCGCTGTTCACCGCCGCTGGCAGCTCGGCAACGCAAGCCGACGCGCTCTGGGAGCCACGCGAGGAGCGCGACATCCCCCACAACATGCCCGCGCCCGGCTACACCCGCTTCATCGGGCGCGCGGATGAGTTGGCGCATCTGCTCGCCTACCTCTCGCCAGAACGCGGCGCGCACCTCATCAGCGTGGACGGCATCGGCGGCGTGGGCAAAACCGCGCTGACGCTAGAAGCCGCCTACCGCTGCCTGCGCGCCAGTCGCGCCGCCGCCGATCACGGCCCTGTCCCCACCTTCGACGCGATCATCTTCGTCTCCGCCAAGCGCAGACCTTGCTCACCCCACACGGCGTCCTGCTGCGCCACCAAACCGAGCGCACCCTGCAAGACGTGTTCCACGAAATCGCCCGCGTCCTCAACCGCCCGGAAATCACCCGCGTCACGCCGAAAGAGCAGCCGGCCGCCGCACGCCGCGCCTTGAGTCGCCAACACACCCTGCTCATCTTCGACAACCTGGAAACCATCCGCGACCGCGATGTGGTGCTAGCCTTCCTCTACGAACTGCCCGCCACCGTCAAAGTCGTCGTCACCACCCGCGAGCGCGCGCTGTTCTCGCCCATCCGCTTGCTGCAACTGCCCGCCGACGAGAGCGTGCAACTCATCCACCAAGAAGCGGGCAACAAGGGCCTCACCTTGAGCGACACCGAAGCCACGCAACTCTACCGCGCCGCCGGCGGCGTCCCGGCGGCCCTCATCTACGCCATCGGGCAGTTGGCCGGCGGCTACAACCTGGCAAACGTCCTCACCGGGCTGCGCGCTCAAGATGGCGATGTGGCCCGCTTCACGTTTGAAGGCTCCGTCGCGCCACTGCGGGGCAAACCCGCGCACCACCTGCTGATGGCGATGGCGATGTTCGCCGCGCCGCCCACGCCCCAGGCCATCATTCACACCGCCGGCCTCGCCGCCGCCCCCCTCGAAGCGGACGCGG
>SLSP01000035.1 GCA_007130345.1 Thermoflexales bacterium | reverse complement strand
CGAGATGGCGAAGGAAATCGTGGTGATGTACATGGGCAAGCAAGTGGAGAAGGCCGACACGATCAAACTTTTCTACGAGTCCAAGCATCCCTACACCCGGGCCTTGCTGGAATCCATCCCGAAAGTTGGGCGACGCAGCAGTGATCGTCTGGCATCCATCAAAGGCATGGTGCCCGACCCCTTCAATTTGCCGAAAGGGTGCGTCTTCCATCCGCGCTGTCCGTCGTTTATGCCGGGGAAATGCGATCACATCGTGCCCACTTGGCTTGAGGCTGAACCGGAGCATTGGGTCCGCTGTTTGCTCTATGAGGATGTTTAGGAGGTAGATAATGGCTGAACGTATAGCAACCGCAGATGAAAACATCATCCTCGATGTCGTGGGGATGAAGAAATACTTCCCCATCCAGAAAGGCTTGCTCAGACGAGTCGTCGGGCACGTAAAAGCTGTGGACGACGTGAGCTTCTACCTCCGCGAAGGTGAGACGCTAGGCTTGGTGGGAGAAAGCGGCTGTGGCAAGACCACCGTGAGCCGCACCATCATCCGCCTCTACGAACCGACCGATGGTACCGCGCGCTTCAAGACCGAGATGTTCTCGGCCAACGGGAAGCCGGAGATGGTCAACATCTTCGACCTGGACAAGAAGCAGATGAAGCGCATCCGCCGAGAAGTGTCGATGATCTTTCAAGACCCCATCAACTCCCTCAATCCCAGAATGTCGGTTTTTGACATCGTCTCCGAACCGATGGTCATTCACGGGATGAAAGTAGGGAAAGAGATGGAAGAGCGCGTCGTCAACTTGCTGGAGCGCGTCGGGCTGCGCAAGGAGCACATCCGCCGGTACCCGCACGAATTTTCCGGCGGGCAACGCCAGCGCATCGGCATCGCGCGCGCCCTCTCGCTCAACCCCAAAATCATCTTCTGCGACGAGCCGGTCTCCGCGTTGGATGTGTCCATCCAGGCGCAAACGCTCAACCTGTTGCAGGACTTGCAAGCTGACTTCAACCTGGCGTATGTCTTCGTGGCCCACGACCTGAGCGTGGTGCAACACATCTCCGACCGCGTGGCGGTGATGTACGTCGGCAAGATCGCCGAGATGGCGTATTCCGACGCCTTATACAACGAACCCCTCCACCCCTACACCGAGGCACTGATGTCCTCCGTGCCCAAGCCGGACCCCAAATACGAGTCCGACCGCATCATCATGCAGGGCGACGTGGCCGATCCCTCCAATCCGCCGCCGGGATGCTACTTCAATCCCCGGTGCGAGTACGCAGAAGACCTCTGCCGGAAGGAGACGCCCGAATTCCGCGAGATGAAGCCCGATCACTTTGTGGCTTGCCATCGCGCTGAGGAGTTGTCGCTGCGGGGGGTCTAGCCCCAGGCGATCTGTGACGCGCGCCCCACGCACAACTTTTTAACTAAGGAGATGAAACGGATATGGTCAATATAGAAGATACAGTCCAGGTACTGCGGCGGACGCCCTTGTTTCAAGGCTTGAAGAAACGCCAACTGGAGCGCCTGGCTGACAGTTTTGTAGAGCGTCAATACCTGGCTGGCGAGACTATCGTAACGCAGGGTAAAGGCGGCGAGGGCTTCTTCATCATCAAAGAAGGGCTGGCAGAGGCCATCCACACGCGCTCGGACGACACCAGCATCGTGCTGAATCCGCTAGGAGAAGGTGAATTCTTCGGGGAATTGGCGCTGTTGACCGATACCATGCGCACCGCGTCGGTCGTAGCTAGTGAAGATACGTGTTGTCTGGCCCTCACGCGCTGGGACTTCTTGACCTTGCTCAAAGAAGACGCGGATATGGCTGTGACAGTGTTGCAAGAACTGGCAGCACGCTTTAGCCGGGTGCTCAATACGCTATAGACACGCTGGCTTTAACCTTGATACAGGGCGCACCGCGCGGGGAGTTCCACGGGCGGGGGCGCCCTGTATTTGTGGGGGCTAGAGTATGAAGTGCCCAAATTGTGATCATCGAAGCCCCCCACGCTTCCCTTACTGTGGCATGTGTGGGGAGCGTTTGGGGGTCGTGTGTGATACGTGCAGCTATGTCAACCCGGTAGACTACCGTTTCTGCGGGATGTGCGGCCAGCCCCTCGTGGCGCTAGAATCGCCCCAGGCCGAACCCGAACCTGTGGAGGAAGCCCCGCTCGCCGCGCAAGAAGAAACCCCGGTCGCCCCCTCACCCGCGCCGGCCGTCATCAGCCCCGGTGAACGCCGCGTCGCTACCATTCTAGTGGCCGATGTGCGTGGCTCCACCAATTTACTGGAAGAAGTCGGCACCGAAGTCTGGGTCGAAATGATGAACCACGTCTTGCAGGTGATGGAAGCCGAGGTCTACCACTTTGGCGGTGAGGTGGATCAATTTCGCGGCGATGGCCTGTTGGCCTTCTTTGGCGCATCCGCCGTTCACGAAGATGACCCAGAGCGCGCCGTCCTTTCCGGGCTATGGATGCAGAAGACGGTGACAGAGTACGCCGCCGGTCTGTTTGAGCGTGAAGGCATCGAACTGCGTATCCGGGTGGGCATCAACACGGGCGAGGTGATCCTCACCAGCGTGGGCGAGCAGCACAGCGAGGAGACCGCGATGGGCGAGGCGATTGCCGTCGCCGCGCGGATGGAGGCGGCGGCGGAACCGGGGACGGTGCTGGTCAGCGAGAACACCTACCGCCTCGTCGAGTCGCAATTCGAGTGGGAGGCCCTGGGGCAGATCACGGTCAAGGGCGTGAGCCAACCCATCGCCGTCTATCGCCCGCTGGCCCCGCGGATGGGATCGGAGTGGGCGCAGGGGATGCAGCCCTACGGCTTCTCGATCCCCCTCATCGGGCGGCAACAGGAGTTCCGCGCGCTCAAGCACTGCGTGGAAGACCTCTACGATGGGCGCGGCGGCATCGCCCTGGTGACAGCCGATAAAGGGATGGGCAAGACCTTCCTGGTCGGCCAGGTGCAACATCACCTGGAACGCCAGGGGATGCTGTTCGCCGAGGCCCGCAGCCGAGATGTAACCCTGGCCGATGCCGAGGCGCACGAGGGAATGCCCCCCCCCACTTTGACATGGTTGCGCGGACGCTGTCGCTCCTATGACCGCTCCTGGCCCTACTCGATGTGGCTGGATATGCTGCAAGACTGGTTGCAAATCCACTACGAAGATCCCAAAGAAGAGATCGGCGCGCGTCTGTGGCAGAAAGCCGAGCGGCTGTGGGGCGAGCACGTCGAGCAATACTACCCCGCGCTGGCGACGTTCCTCTCGCTTCCCCTGGAAGCAGAATTTGCGGATCGCGTCAAGTATCTGGACGCCGAGAGCGCGCAGCGGCAGTTCTTCACCGTCATTCGCAGTTGGGTGGAGGCGATGGCCGGACAGGGGCCACTGGTGCTCTACTTTGCCGATGTGCAGTGGGCGGATACCAGCTCGCTGGCCTTACTGCGCCACTGCCTTCCGATCTGCGATACTGAGGCGCTGCTTTGGCTGGTGGTCTATCGCCCTGACCGCACCACACTGGCGTGGAATTTCCAGCACTATGTCAAGACAGAATACCCCCATCGGCTGACGCATTTGGAGTTGCCGACCCTTTCTGAAGCGCAGAGCGCAGAACTTATCGACAAATTGGTGGGGAGCGAAACGTTACCCGAAGAGATTGTGAATCTTGTGGTGCATAAATCTGAAGGCAACCCCTATTACATCAAGGAGTTGATCAGCGCACTGGTGGCGCAGGGTATCTTGGTGCAAGACCCGGAGACCGGCATCTGGCAGACCACGCGGGCGGTAACATCCCTGGATTTGCCGGACAGCTTGCAGAATCTCTTGCAAGCCCGCATCGATCACCTCGCGTTGGAAGTGCGCTACCTGCTGCAAGCCGCTGCCGTCATCGGCACGGTCTTCTGGGGCGACGTGTTGTGCGCGCTGCTGGATGATCCATCGCAGTTGCGGGCGCATCTCACGACCCTCCAGCGCAGCCAGCTCATCCACGAGCGGCGGCGCGTGCCGGGCCTCGGCATGGAATACGCTTTCAGCTCCTCTCTGGTGCGGGATGTGGCCTACGATAGCCTGCTGCGCCCACAACGGGTAGCCTATCATCTGCGCGTAGCCGAGTACTTCGAGGCGCGGCTCTCCGAAGAGGACGGACACTCGCAACGTTATGGCATGGTCGCCTATCACTATAACCGCGCCGGAGAACTGGACAAGGCCCTGACTTACACGCTCAAGGCCGCGGAGCAAGCCCATCAATTCTACGCCAACGCCGAGGCCGAGGGGCACTACTCGCGCGCACTGGAAATCCTGGACACGCTACAATCCCCGGCCCAGGGCGATACGTGGTACGCGCTGGAACGCCAGCGCTTTCACATCCTCAACGAGCGCCGGGAGATCTACTACCTGCTCGGCGAGATGGACGCCGGGCGCGAAGATGCCCGCGCGCTGCTGGCCCTGGCGCACCGCCTCGACCGCGATCCCCACCTGATGATCGACGCGCTGTTGGAGCAGCCCGGAGTGGGCAGCGTGCAGGGACGCGAGGAACTGGTCTCCGGTATCCAACTGGCCCAAGAAGCCCTGGGGCGCGCGCAGCATCTCGGCGACCAGTACCGCGAAATGCAAGCGTTCCTGGCGCTGACCAACCTCTACAATCTGCACAACAACCCCGCCTGGCAGGATACCGGCTATCGCGCCCTGGAATTAGCCCGCCAGTTGGGCGATCAGCGCGCCGAAGTGGAGATTCTGCTGCGCCTGGGCTGGGCCTATGGCGTGGACAATTTCGATCAGAGCATGGCGCATTTCGAGGCGGCCCTGGGAGTGGCCCAGGGGCTAGATGACAAAGCCGCCGAAGTGCGCCTGTTGAGCGCGATGCGCGCGCCTCTGGAACGCTCCGGCGACTATTATCGGATGTTGACGGAATACGAACAGAAGCGCCTGCTTTTGAGCCGCGAGATCGGCGACCGCTATGCCGAGGGGAGCGCGCTGGTTTTCTGCGGACAGGTTCAGGGGCTGTGGCTAGGGGATTACACCGCCGGATTGGCCCTGGAGCGCGAGGCGTTGCGCATCTGGGAGAACACCACCGGCGTGCTCTACCCCCTGCTGCGCATCGCGCAAATTTTGGCGATGTTGGGGCGTTACGAGGAAGCGTTAGAAGCCCTACACCGCGCGCAACCCGCCGGCGAACAGGAAGTCCGCGAGATGGGGCGCGCCGGCCTGGCGCTAGTCACCGCCATCCTCTACAACGCCATCGGGGATGTGGAGCACTTCCACAAGACACTGGAAACCGTCGCCGGCGTCCATCAAATGGTGACGCACAACCTCGTCTCGCGCCAGTACCGGATGGCGGCCCTGTGCGAAGAAGCCGGCGCACACCTGGGATTGTTGGCCCTGTCGCGCGAGGCATCTGCACGCGAGGGGTATAGCCAGGCGGCACTCTCCGCATCCCAGGCCGCGCTGGACATCTACCGACAGTTCGGCTTCGTCCAACTGGTGGAATGTACCAGCGAGGAGATTCTCTTCCGTCACAGCCTGGCCCTCGCGGCCACCGACCAACACGAGGCAGCGCGGGACTTCTTGCAGCAGGCTTACGCCGAAATGATGCGCAAGCACACCTTCATCCCCGAAAGCAGCCACTTCAGCCGAACATTTTTGGAAAACATCGCGCTCCATCGCGCCATCCGCGCCGCTTACGAGAGCGCGCTGCTGGAAGGAGAGGGATAGGAGGCGGTAAACGGATTTTGCACCCGGACGCCTTCATAAAGCTGGCCTGAATTGAGGTCTTCGGACCACAGGATTTCGCAACCTAGCCGGGCCGCGCTCCAGACAATTAGCGCATCCCAAAAGGAGAGTTGGTAGCGTTGTTGTACATCAATTGCGTTCAAGATATCGGAAGGCATCGGGGCGTACACAGGCCAGGCAGATAAGTCCTGGATGATCTGGGCTGCGGTAGAGACCTCCACGGGCGCGACAATTTTACGTGTGATATTCACATAAAACTCTTGCAACACTTGAACACTGAGACACCCGACTTTGGCTTGCCACAACTCATTCATCAACGCGCGTGCCAGCGTGTGTTTCGCTCCGGCCTGGAGATCGTAGGCGTAGATGAGGATGTTCGTGTCCACAAATTGGCGCGGTTTACCGTTCATAGAGCGAATCCCGCGACCAGGTGATCTGCCCGCCGGTGCCCAAGTTCAAGCCGGCTTCCATTAACGCCATCTGACGCTGTTGCGCCAGACGATAATGAGAACGGTGCTCTACCAATTCCTGAAGGAGTTGCGTCATCAAGCCGGATATGGATTGCCCTTGCTCCACCGCAATCAACTTGATTTCCTGTAACGTGTGTTTAGGAATCGCCAACGTAATATTTTGTGTTTCGATCATAGTGTTCATAGTCTGCGCCTCCATAGCTCTACTGTAGCACGTAAATACGTGAACGTCAATTACATCAGGGCGCTACGAGCATGTGCAAAAAGCAGGGTTTGACTTACAATAGGTTTATCCAACTTACGAGGTGATAAATTATGCAACGGACGAAACAACTTCACTGGTGGCAACGCGGCGTAGTGTATCAGATTTACCCGCGCAGTTTTCAGGATACGACCGGCAACGGCGTTGGCGATTTGCAGGGCGTGATTGACCGCCTGGACTATCTGGCCGATTTCGGCGTGGACGCGCTGTGGCTCAGTCCTTTCTACCCCTCGCCGATGATCGATTTCGGCTATGACGTGGCCGATTACTGCGATGTCGATCCGCTGTTTGGCGATCTGGCGGCCTTCGACCGACTGGTGGCAGCGGCGCACGCACGGAGCCTCAAGATCATCATCGACTGGGTCCCCAACCACTCCTCGGATCAGCACCGCTGGTTCCTCGAAAGCCGCAGCCGCCGCGATAACCCCAAGCGCGACTGGTACATTTGGCGCGATCCCGCGCCCGACGGCGGCCCGCCTAACAACTGGGGCAGCTTCTTCGGCGGCCCGGCGTGGACGTTCGACGAGGCGACCGGGCAGTATTACCTGCACCAGTTCTGCCCGGAGCAGCCGGAGCTCAATTGGCGCAATCCCGACGTGCGCGCCGCGATGTACGACACCCTCCGCTTCTGGATGGAGCGCGGCGTCGATGGCTTTCGCATGGACGTGATCGGCCTGCTGCTCAAGGATGAGGAGTTGCGCGACAATCCCCCCAATCCTGACGCGCCGCCCGACCTGCCCGAAAACGATCTCTTTAGCCGCTTGCACCAGGTACACAACATGTTCCTGGACGAGAACCACGCCGTGATGCGCGAAATCCGCGCGGTGCTGGATGAATATCCCGACCGCTGCGCCATCGGCGAATTGTGGGGGCCGTTGGAGGAGTGGGTGCGCTACTATGGCCCGCAGGGCGACGAGCTGCACCTACCCTTCAACTTCCGCCTGATGGATGGAATGGCGTGGAACGCGCCGCAGATGCGCGCCAGCGTCGATGCGATGGAGGCCGCGCTGCCGGACTTCGCGTGGCCCAACTACGTCCTGGGCAACCACGACCGGATGCGCCTGGTCACGCGCTTCGGCGGCGAGGGGCCGGCCCGCGTCGCGGCGATGCTGCTGCTGACCCTGCGCGGCACGCCCACGCTCTACTACGCCGACGAACTCGCGCTGCCCGACGTGCCCATCCCGCCGGAGAAAATTCAGGACCCGCAGGGCGTCAACCTCGGCCCGGAGCGCACCCGCGACGTCTGCCGCACGCCGATGCAGTGGGACGCCGCGCCCAACGCCGGCTTCTGCCCGCCCGACGTGGAACCCTGGCTCCCCCTCTCCGCCGATTACGAGACGCGCAACGTGGCCGTCTTCGCGGAGCAACCAGCCTCGATTCTGAACCTCTACCGCCGCCTGCTGGCCTATCGCCGGGCCACGCCCGCGCTGCTCGGCGGGAGCTACACTCCCGTTGATGGCGGCCCGGACGATTGCTACATCTACTGGCGGGAGGACGGCGACTCGCGCTGCCTGATCGCGCTCAACTTCAGCGCGGAACCGCGCGCAGTGACGGTTCCCGGCTTGAAGGGGCAGCTCGCCCTCTCCACCCACCTCGACCGCGAGGGGGAGGCGGCGGAGGGCGAGATCGAGTTGCGTGGGAATGAGGGCGTGATCGTGGCCGTCGGCGCGGCGTAAACTATGACCGGCCCCACCGATTACGACAGTCCCTGGAAAGAAGCGCTGGAACTGTACTTCCCGGAATTTCTCGCGCTGTGCTTCCCAGAAGTATTTGCCGGGGTTGATTGGACGCGCGGGTATGAGTTTCTGGACAAGGAGCTTCAGAAAATCACCCGCGATGCCGAGTTGGGGCGGCGGCTGGCCGACAAACTGGTCAAGGTGTGGCTCGGCGACGGCAGCGAGACGTGGCTGTTGGTGCATATCGAAGTCCAGGGGCAGGTGGATACGGAGTTTGCGCGGCGGATGTACACCTATCAATACCGCATCTACGATCACTACGCCCGCGAAGTCGTCAGCCTGGCTGTCCTCGGCGACGAGACTCCCGCGTGGCGGCCCACAGAATTCGGGTTTGCGCGGTGGGGCTGCGAGCTTTGTTTTCGGTTTCCCATCGTCAAACTCTTGGATTACCGCCAGAATTGGGCTATACTGGAAGCAAGCCCCAATCCCTTTGCCGTCGTGGTGATGGCGCATTTGAAGACGCAAGAGACCGCCGGCGCAATGGAGCAACGTGCGGCGGCAAAACGGGAGCTAATCCGAGGGCTTTACGCGCGCGGCTATACCCGGCAAAAGATACTCCAGTTGCTTCACTTCATTGACTGGCTCCTGGCCCTGCCGGTGGAATTGGAACAAGCTCTGTGGTATGAGATTCAGCAACAAGAGGAGGTGCAACGTATGCCTTACGTGACCAGTTTTGAACGGCTGGCAATACAGAAAGGGATAGTCAATCGCGGCCGCGAGGATGTACTTGATGCCCTGGAAACACGATTTGCCGCTGCTCCTGAACCGATTGAGCAACGGGTGAACCAGATCGCCGACGAGCAGTTGCTTAAAAGTCTGCTCCGGCAGGCGATCCTGGTCAAATCCCTGGAAGACTTCGCGCGGTTTTTGGACGAGGCACTCGCGGAGAGCAGCGTAGAAGTTGGCGCGGAAGCCTGATTCGGCGAAACGCCAGGTATAACTCAGTCGCCGCGAAATCCTGTGAATTTTGCGGCGACTGTATTTTCGGGTCTGATGACCGAAATCAGGCAACGTCGGTGTTGAGCTTCTCATAAGAGGACACCTACACAATTCCCATTCACTGCGCACTGTTTTCAGGAGTCACTATGTTCAAACTAACCCGCCACTCACAAAACCCTTTGCTCCTACCCGATCCGACCTCGGATTGGGAGACTTATAACGTCTTCAATCCCGCCGTGGTGTATCACGAGGGCCTGTTCAGGATGTGGTATCGCGCGCAGGGCCTCGACTGGATCAGCCGCATCGGGTACGCGGTGAGCGCAGACGGCCTGCGCTGGAATCGCCTGCGGGAGCCGGTGCTGGCCCCGCGCGACGGCACCGACTCGCGCGGCCTCGAAGACCCGCGCGTGGTTGTCCTTGACGGCGTTTTCTATATGACCTACACCGCCTACGGACGCGAGTTCGCCGGGCCGCAGCCCACACACGCCGGCGGCGGTATCCTGCCGATGGTGGCCCGCAGCGTCAACGGCATCACCTGGGAGCGGCTCGGCCCCCTCGCGCGCGGCGAGGATAACAAGGATCACGTCCTCTTCCCGCGCCAAATCGGCGGGCGATACGCGGCGCTGCATCGACGCTGGCCCAACATTTGGCTGGCCTACAGCGACGACCTCCGCACCTGGCGCGAGGCGGACATGGCCCAGGTCTGCGGCCCGCGCCCGGAGAACTCGTGGGATTACAAGAGCGTCGGCGGGAACGGCGTCCCTATCGAGACGGAGCACGGTTGGCTCACGTTCTATCACGGGTATAATGCAGAACACGTCTACCACATCGGCGTGTGCCTGCTCGACCTGGACGATCCCACGCGCGTCATCCGTCGCCCCGCCGCCTCGATCTTCTGGCCGGAGGAGATATGGGAGTTGCGCGGCGACGTCCCCAACGTCGTTTTCTCGTGCGCCAATCCCGTTGTCGAGGGCGTGGTCTACGTCTACTACGGCGGCGCGGATCACGTCATCGGCCTGGCGACCTGCGCGCTGGACGACTTGCTGAATTTTGCGTTGCACACGGTGTAATCGAAGCAGGAGGTTTTTTCTGTCTTCTGCCTTCTGAATTCTTATTTTCGAAGGAGGTTTTTTTATGAATCACCCCGCAAGTAGTACCACAGCCGCGTTTGAACAACGCAAATCTCGCCTGGGCATCCGCATGGCGATTTTGTACACGTTCGTGTACGCCGGGTTCGTGGCGTTGAGTGTGTTTCAACCGACCTGGATGGGCGCGCGCGCCGTCCTCGGTCTGAATCTGGCCGTCGCCTACGGCATGGGCCTGATCCTGATCGCGATTATCTTCGCCGTAGTGTACAACTATCTCTGTCGCGCGCCGGCCGGCGCCGAATCACAGGAGGGCTAAATGGCTATCGCAGTCTTTGTCATCTTTGTCGGCGTCGTGCTGGCAATCTCATCGTATACCAGCCGCCGGGCGAGCAGCGTCGGCGGATATTTCGTGGCGCATGGCACCGTCCCCTGGACGATTAACGGGGTCGCGTTTGCTGGCGGCTACCTGTCGGTGGCGAGCTTCCTGGGCATCTGCGGCCTGATCGCGTTCTCCGGCTACGACGGCTTCCTCTACTCCATCGGCTTCCTCGCCGGGTGGATCATCGCCCTGTTCGTCATCGCCGAACCGATGAAGCGGCGTGGCACCTTCACCTTCCCCGACGCGCTCAACAGCACGTTCCGGCATCCCGGCATCCAACTGGCCGCCGGCCTGAGCGTGCTGGTCGTCTCGCTCTTCTATCTCATCCCGCAGATGGTGGGGGCCGGCGTGCTGGTCGAACCGCTGCTCGGCATCCCGCATCACTGGGGCGTGATCATCGTCGGCTCGGTGGTGATTTTGATTGTCGCCGGCGGCGGGATGACGTCCACAACCTGGGTGCAGTTCTTCAACGGCGGCCTGCTGCTGACCTTCGCCGCTGTGCTGACCATCGCGGTACTCGCGCGCGGCGTGAACACCGCCGATCTGCCCCTGGAAGAAGGCACCGCTGGCCTGGAAAGTTATCGCTATACCACCGTCGCCGTCGAGCGCCAGGGGGCCGATCTGCGCTTACCCTGGGATGACGCGCGGGTGGTGGGCCGCCACGCGGTGCTGGATCGGTACACGAATGAGGAAAGCGTCGTCTTCTATCGCGTGTCGCGGTTGCTCCCGGCGACGGCGGCGGACGGCGGGTACACGGTCAGCCTCAAGGGGCGGACGCCGCAATTCGAGGCGATGGCCGGGCCGGGCGCGGGCTGGAGTTTGGAGCAAGTCGCGGGCCAGCCGCACGTCCGCATCGAGGATTGGTGGCGGCTAGAGACCGCCGCCGATGGCGCGTTGCGCCTGGTCGAGACGCAATTCCGCGCTGTGTTGCCCGATGGGGCCGTGCTAATCAATGGCGCGCCCGAAGGCCCGGCGAATCGCCTGCGGCAGATGGGGCACGTGGCCGAACTCCCCGCCGCTTATGGCGAGCGCACTGGCCCCCTCGATCCGCTGCGGTTGGTGAGCGTGTTCGCGGCAGAAGAAACGGTGGTACAGCGCGCGCGCAACGTCAGCTTCACCACGCCAGCCGACGAGCGCGTCACCATCCACTACGAGCAGCCCATCGCCGGGTCAACGTTTATGCGGCCCGGCCTGATGTTCCCCCTCGAAGCGCAACCGGGCGAGCCGGGCGGCGTGACGCTGCTCAATCGGCTGAACTTCATCTCGCTGATGCTGGCGCTCTTCCTGGGCACCTCCGCGCTGCCGCACATCCTCATCCGCTACTACACCGTCCCCAGCGCCGAAGCCGCCCGCAAATCCACCATCGTCGCCATCGCCGGGATTGGCCTGTTCTACGTCCTCACCCTGTACCTGGGCATCGGCGCGCTGGCGAGCGGCGCGCTGAACCCAGAGACGAGCAATATGAGCGCGCCGTTGCTGGCCCGCAGTTTTGGCGAGGTGCTGTTTGCGATGATTTCCGGGATTGCCTTCACCACCGTGTTGGCAACCGTTTCTGGCCTGATTATGGCCGCTTCGGGCGCGGTGGCGCACGACCTGATGGGCAACCTGATGCGCCGGGAGTTTTCGGACAACGCAAAGGTGAAGGCCGGGCGCATCGCGTCGGTGACGGTGGGCGTTATCAGCATCGTCCTGGGCATCGCCTTCCGCGATATGAACGTCTCGTTCCTGGTGGGATGGGCGTTCGCCGTGGCCGCTTCGGCCAACCTGCCCGCGCTGTTGCTGATGCTCTTCTGGAAGAAAACCACCGCGCAAGGGCTAATCGCCTCAATTCTCGTGGGCATCTTCTCCTCCGTTGGCCTGATCCTGCTCAGTCCCGATATGTGGACGCGCTACGGTCTCGATCCAGCAACCGCGCCGATGCCCATCAATCAGCCGGGCATCGTCTCGATTCCGCTGAGTTTTGCGGTGTTGGTGGGCGTGTCGTTGCTCACGGCGAAAAAGCCCGCAGCCATTAGCGCGAACTGAAAGAACCCTAAAAATCCGATTTTTTAGAAACTTGATACCACAGATAGATTTTTCGCGTGCAAAGTTCATATAGGTAGTAGATTGCGTGTGGAAAAATCGGATTTTTGACCTTTTTTCAGGGGACTCACAACTCCCGGCATCGGAATAAACGCCGGGAGTTGTCTTTGGTTTGCACCACCGCCTGGCGGCTGCCCCCCTCACCCCGTCACGCGGAAATCGAAGCTCACCTTCTTCTGGATGAGTGAAATCTGCGCGAACGTGTTCTTCAGTATCCCCACCTCGATCTGCGAGAGCGCCTTTGGGTTGATGGCGTTGTCCGGCTCCCGGCCCGCCTTGATCCGCTCGACCTGATGGCGGTAGCGCAACTGCATCAGGTGGCTGTACGCCTGACTGATGCCGCGATAGCTCTCTTCCTGGAGCACGCCCAACTCCGCGAGCCGGGCCAGCCGGTCGAAGGTGTTGGTCTCTTCCAGGTGCTGCTGGAGCGCGTAGAGCCGCGCGAAGTTGATGATGGGCAGCATCGCGTCTTTGATGTCGAACGTGTGCGGCGAATCCCCCGACGCCCCGGTGACGATGCGCCCGAACAGGCCGAGGGGCGGCTTGTAGGTGAGCGTGTTCCGCGCCATATAGGCGAAGAACGCCGGATGCGCGACGAGGCTGGCGGTGATGTGCTCCCACCACGCGCTCACCAGCGCGTCGTCGCCGTAGATGCAGCGATGATCCAGGAAGACGTTGCACCGCGCCATCGCGTGTTTGTCCGGCTCCGCGATCCATTCCGCCGCGTACTGCTTCCACTGCGAGAGCGGCTGGTTCCACTGCGGATTTTTCGCCATCACCTCGCCTTTGCAGTACCGATAGCCCACGCGGTCGAGGCCGTCGCAGACCCGCGCGCCGAGCCGGCGGAAGTACTCGGCGACGTGGGCCGTCTCCATCGGCGGATCGGCGTAGATCAAGGCGTTGTCCTGGTCAGTTGCCAGCGTCTGCTCCTGCCGCGCCTCGCTGCCCAGGGCGACGAAGGCGAAGGGCAGCGGCGCCGGCCCCAACTCCTCCAACGCCAGCGCGATGACCCGCCGCGTGATGGCGTCCGAGACGGACGTGGTCACGTAGCACAGGTTCTGCGGCAGCGCGCCCGACTCCACGAGCGAGCCGATGAGCGCGGGCATCCGGTCGTAGCAGTCGGCCAACTCGGCGAGAGTCTGCGCGTGGCGAATCTGGTAGGTGAACGCGACCAGCGCGTACTGATCCGGCTGGAGCGCGCGGCTGCTCTGGATGATGCCCACCAGCGCGCCCGCGCTATCCGTCACGGCCAGGTGGTGGACGTTGCGCTCGCGCTCCAACAGGAACGCTTCGAAGAGCGGGGCCTGCTCGCTCACCGTCGCCAGGGGCGCGCTCATAATCCGCGATACCGGCTGTTGCGCATCCAACCCGGCGGCCACCACCCGCTCGCGGATGTCGTGATCCGTGACCATCCCCAACAGCGCGTCGCCCGGCCCAGTGACCACGATGGCGTCCGCTGCCGCGCGGCTCATCAGCCGCACCGCCCGCGCGATGGGCGTATCGAGGGCGCAGGAGAGCGGCGTGTGCATCGCCTCGCGCACCGGCTCGGTGAGGAAGAGGAACGAGGTTTGCAGTTGGCTGATGAGGCGCTCGCGCTCCGCGCCAGATTGCATGGCGCGATGGCGGGTGAGGTCTTGCACGCTGAGGATCATCCCCTCCCGCCCGGAGACGGAGAGGGCCGTCGCCGAGAGCAGCGCCGGCACGGTCAACCCGTTTTTGCGACGCAGCCGCGCCTCGAACGGCTCGCGCACCTCTTCGCCGTGGAGGATGCGCGCCAGACTGTCGGCGGCGGGATCGTGCTCCGCCACCTCGACGAGGTCTTGCAAGTCGAGGAAGTCCAACTCCTGCGCCGTGTAGCCGAGCACATCCAGCAGCGCGCGGTTAGCATACGCGCAGCGCCCATTGAGCAAGAGCAGCGTCCCGCTGGTGGAGGATTCGACCAGGGCGCGGTAACGCTCGTGCGAACGGCGCAGCTCCCGCTCTGCCGCGCTGCGCTGGCGCTCCACCCGGAGGCTCTGATGGGCCACGGTCAGCAGCAGCCCCGCCGCAATCACGGTGACGATGAACGACGCATCCACCATCCGCCCGGTGATGGCCGCGATCTCCTGCTGCACATCGTCCTCGTACAGCCCCGTGCCGATGACCCAGCCCCAGGGCGTGAAGCCGCGCACGTAGGACTCCTTCGCCTCCAGCCGGTCGGGGTCGTCCTGCCACTGCCAGACGTAGCGGACGTAGCCGGAGGATCCGTCGCGCGCCGCCGCCACAAACTGGACGAAGGGGCGCACGCCGTCCGGGTCGGTGAAGTCGGTCAGGTCTTCGCCTTCCAGATCGCGGCGATAGGGGTGCATCACCATGCGCGGGTGCATGTCGGTAATCCAGAAGTAGTCCTTGCTCTCCGGCCCGTAACGCAAGGCTCGGATACGTTCGATGGCGGCCTGCTGCGCCTGCTCCAGCGGCATGTCCCCGGCCTGCACCGCGCGGTGATAGTCCCAGAGGATGCTCCACGCGGAATTGGTCAGCTCGGCCACCATCTCGCGCTTGCGTTCCAGCAGCCGTTGCTCCATGGTGGGGATGAGGAACGCGAAGATCAAGGTGACGAAGACGCCGATGACCAGCAGGGAGGGCAGCACGATGCGCAGAGAGAGCCAGCGCCAGTCGATGCGGGCCGCTTCGGGCGGGGGGGCGGTCAAGGAGGCGGGCGCGGGCGCGGGGATGTGCTGGCCGTTGCGGGCGTGCGCGCCGAGAGCCTCGCGGAATCGCTTCCAGCGGGCGACGGGCATGGTCATGCCGGGCGCGCTCTGGTTCGGGCCGTGGTAGTCGCTGCCCGCGCTGGTGAGCAGGTCAAGCCGATCCGCCAGATCGGCGAGCCGGCCCTGCGCCTCAGCAGGATACGGCTTGTAGAACGCCTCGATACCATCCAGCCCGGCAGACGCGAGCTGCGCCACCGCCGCATCCAACGCCGTGCCCGTCCACCCGGTGTGCAGCGGATGCGCGAGGAAGGCCAGCCCGCCCGCCTCGTGGATAGCGGCGATGGCGTGCTCCGCGCTGCGCGGCGGCCCGAACAGGCTATCCAACGCCTTGCTCTGCGGATCGAAGCCGTAGGCCAGCAGGTGAATCTCCTGCCCATCCAGCGTGGCCGCGATTTCCAGCCCGGCGAGCGCGGTGATGCCATAGCGTTGGGCCGCCGCGTGGAACGCCTGCAACCCGGCGAGGGTCTCGTG
>SLSP01000529.1 GCA_007130345.1 Thermoflexales bacterium | reverse complement strand
TTCAGCACGTCCGCGTCGTCGCGCACGCCTTCGGGCATATCCAACACCGAGCGGAGGGGCAACACGTGGCCCTCCAGGTTGGTGACGTGTCCGGTGCGCTCGTCCCAGATGGGCGTCGGCAGGACCACGTCGGCTTTCTCCACCAGCGGGGAGAAGTGGCTGGCCTGCGCGATGATGAAGTCGGCCTTGACCTCGTCCGCCAGCCCCTCCGCCTCAGATTGCTCGCCGAGCAGGAAGTACTGCGTGGTCGCGCCATTCGGCTGGAGGGGTTCGAGGCCGGCGGCTGCCGCGCCCGCGCCGTTACGCGCCGGGCTGAGGGGCAGCACCTTGAGGTTATCCAGGCCCTTGAACGCCGCCATCGCTTTCACATCAACGCCCACGCTGTAGACCAGCACGGCCTTCTCCGCGTCCTTCGCGGCGTCCGCGATTTCGGCGGCTTGCGCATAGGGCACGGTGATGTCGGCGCGCGCGCTCAGGGCGTTGTCTTGCTCGCCAATCACGGCGACCGGCACACCCTGATCCGAGACGCGGTGGATGAAGTAGCCGATGACGCGCTGGTAGTCCAGCGGTTGCGCCCCGGCGACGATGATGTAGTCGGCGTCGAGCACGTCGCTGATGACGGCCTGCTCACCGAAGCCCAGGCTCGGCGCGACGGGTTCCAGCATCCCGGCAGGCGCCCCGGCCTTCTCGAAGAGCGCGGCGAACGCGGCCAGCGCCTCGTTGGAGGTGGCGGCCAGCGCCAGCCCCTCGATGTCGCCGCTGGCGAACTTCTCCGCCACGCGGCCCAGGGCCTCGTCCCATCCGGCTTCCGAGAGCTTGCCATCGCGGCGCACCAGCGGCGTGGCGACGCGCTTGCGCTCGTCGTAGAGCGGCTTGAAGCGGCCATCAACGCACAGCAGGCCGTCATTCGGCTCGGAGCCCCACACGCCATCGACGCGCAGCAGGCGGTCGTAGCGGGTCACAACGTCCAGCGTACAGCCGACGCTGCACTGCATACACGTGGTCTCAGTATGGACGACGTCCTTCTCGCGCCCGCCATACGCGCTCTTGGCATCGATCAGCGCGCCAGTGGGGCACACCTGCAAGCAGGTGCCGCACTCGATGCAGGAGGAGTCGCCATAGGGGACGTTGAGGTCGGCCATCACCATCGTCTCGGCCCCGCGCTCGCGCAGGTTGAGGGTGTGATTGGCCGCGATTTCGGCGCAGGCGCGCACGCAGCGGGAGCACAGGATGCAACGGTTGTGATCCATGATGAAGTATTTGCGCGAAGCGTCCACGGGGAGCTTCTCGTAGGGCCGGGGATAGGTGAAGTGATCCAGCCCATAGCGGTAGGCCGCGTCTTGCAACTCGCAGTCGCCGCTCAGTTGGCAGAACATGCAGTAGTGGTTGCGCTCCGAGAAGAGCAGCTCCAACACGAACTTGCGGACGTTGACCGCGCCCTCGCTCTCGGTGTTGATTTTCATACCATCGGCCACGGGGCAGGTGCAGGAGGTCTGCAAGCCGCGCATACCCTCAACTTCAACCAGGCACATGCGACACGCGCCCCAGTTGGTCAGGGCCGGATGGTGACACAGGACAGGAATATCGATACCAGCAGCTTTGGCAGCTTCCAGAATGGTCTGGCCGATCTGCGCTACTACGGGCTGGCCGTTAATGGTCAGATTAATTTCGCTCATGGGTTACCTCGCCTCCTCGATCTGGGATGGGTCATCTAGGGGATATTCAGTATCGGGTCTCCACGGGACGGGAGCACATTTTTCCTCAGCCACAGGGGTTTCGCAGGCCGGTTTGGGCGCTGTGGGACACACGCCGGCGGGACATTCCCCGCAGATGTGCGCCTCGAACTCCTCGCGGAAGTGACACAGGCCGCTGAGAATCGGCACGGGAGCCGCCTGGCCCAGTCCGCAGAACGAAGCCTCGCGGGCGTACTCGGCGATCTCTTCCAGCCGCTCCAGGTCAGACTGTTTGGCGTAGCCCTTGCGCAGCCGATCCAGCGCCTCCAACATCTGGGCGGTGCCGACGCGGCAGGGCGTACACTTGCCGCACGATTCGGTCTTAAAAAAGCGCACCAGCACGTAGGCCAGATCGACGACGCAGGTGTTCTCGTCGCAGACAAGCAGCGCGCCGCTGCCTAGCCCGGCGTTGTGCGACCCCATCGAGGCGAAGTCCATCGGCACATCCAGCAAATCCGCCGGGATGATGGTGCCGGCGGAACCGCCGGTCTGCGCGCACTTGAAGGTCTTGCCGTCTTTCATCCCGCCGCCGTAAATCTCGATGATCTCGCGCAGCGTGGTGCCCATCGGCGTCTCCACCAGCCCGGTGACGTTCACGTCGCCGAGCATCGTGTAAACCTTAGTGCCGGGGCTGTTCTCCGTGCCGATGGAGCGGAACCAGCTCGCGCCGTTGAGGATGATGGGCGGAACGTTCGCCAGCGTCTCGACGTTGTTGACGACGGTGGGCTGGCCCCGGAAGCCGCTGACGGTGGGGTACGGCGGGCGGATGCGGGGCACGCCCCGGTTGCCCTCCATACTTTCTAGCAGCGCGGTCTCCTCGCCGCAGATGTAGGCTCCGGCCCCCGCGTGGACGTGGATGTGGAACGAGAAGTCGGTCTCCATAATGTTATCGCCGAGCAGATTCATCTCCTCGGCCTGGCGGATGGCGCGTTGCAGCTTCTCTTTCGCCATCTTGTACTCGCCCCGGATGTAAATCCAGCCCTCGCTGGCGCCGACGGCGTACCCGGCCAGGGCCATGCCTTCGAGCACGGCGTGGGGGTCGCCTTCGAGAATCAGCCGGTCTTTGAACGTGCCCGGCTCCGACTCGTCGGCGTTGCAGACGACGTACTTGGGTTCTTCCGGCTGGCTTACGACGAACGACCACTTCAACCCGGTGGGGAACCCGGCCCCGCCGCGTCCCTGGAGCTTGGAGGCCTTGACCTCTTGCAGCACCTCGGCGGGCGTCATCTCGCTGAGGGCCTTGCCGAGGGCAAAGTAACCGTCGTTAATAATGTAGTCCTCGATGCTATCGGGGTCGATGTCACCGGCGCGGCGCAGCACCACGCGCTTCTGCGCGTAGGTCGTGCCCTTCTGCTCGATGACGCGCGCCGTCTGGCTGGTCAGGATGTCCACCGGGGCCTTGAGCCGCTCGACGACACGGCCCTTGTACAGATGCTCTTCGACGATAAACGCGCCATCCTCCGGCGTGACCGGGCCGTAGACGACGCCTTCGGGATAGACGACAACTGCCGGGAGCAGGTCGCTGCGGTCGATTTGGCCGGTGTAGCTGACCTCGACCTCGTCCGTCAGTCCGTAGTACGACAATTCGGCCTCGATGGCGAGCTTGGTCTCCTCGGCCCCGCGATGGAGGCTCATCAGATCGCCAGAAATTAACACGCGCGAGCGAATCATGCTGCACCTCCCTTATCCTGTTCCCGGTATCGGGCGATGATCTCCCGGACTTTGTCGGGGGTCAGGTTGCCGTAGATGTCGTCATCCACCATCATCACCGGGCCGACGGCGCACGTGCCCAGGCAACTGGTGGGCATCAATGTCCACTGGTCGTCGAAGGTCGTCTCCCCAAAGGGAACGCCCAACTCCTGTTCCAGCACCTCCCAAATCTCGGCCCCGCCGGCGACGTGGCACGGCGCGTCTTCGCAGAAGCGCACGACGTGCTTGCCGGTGGGCTTCACGCTGATCAGGGTGTAAAAGCTGGCGACCGCGTACACTTTGCTCTCCGGCAAGCGTAATCGCTCGGCGACCTGGGCCAAATCCTCACGGGTGAGGTGTCCCTTGTCGTCGTTCAGATCGCGCAGAATTTCCACCAGGGCCTCTTGAGTATCTCCGTATTCCTCTACTAATTGGTCTAATAAGGCAATGCCCTCTTCCATAGCCACCTCTTGGGTTTGCATAAAGAAACTCACTCTAAATTCACGGCATCAACCGGGCAAACTTGTTGACAGATGCCGCAGCGGATACAGATGTCCTGATCGATGACGTGCGTTTGCTTGGGGTCGCCGCTGATCGCGTTGACCGGGCAGTTGCGCGCGCAGCGCGTGCAGCCGATACAGGCGTCGGGATCGATGGTGTATTCAATCAGCGCGCGGCAAACCTTCGCCGGGCACTTTTTGTCGTAGATGTGGGCCTCGTACTCGTCGCGGAAGTGCTCAATGGTGCTGAGGACGGGATTCGGCGCGCCCTGGCCCAGACCGCACAGCGACCCTTGCGCGATGTACTCGCCCAGGGTCTCCAGCGTCTCGATGTCGCCGGGCTTGCCCTCGCCCCCGCACAGACGATTGAGAACTTCCAGCATCCGCCGGGTTCCCACGCGGCAGGGGACGCACTTCCCGCACGACTCATCCTGGGTGAATTCCATAAAGAAGCGGGCGATGTCCACCATACAGGTGTCCTCGTCCATCACCACGAAGCCGCC
>SLSP01000385.1 GCA_007130345.1 Thermoflexales bacterium | reverse complement strand
GGCCTCCATCATTATTCATAAGCCTGACACTTGTCTGGACGGCTACGCATATTGTAGGTCACTTTTGATAAATTGCCAGAGAACGGACACTTTCACAAATCACCGAATGACCTGACGGACAACCCCAAAATCCACCGCAAGTAAAATATCAGAGTTGTTTTTGATTTCAAATTCGCAATGATAACGCTGCAAATCGCTCGGTCAATTCCGCCAAAACTTGCGTGGCGGTCGGAGCAGCGGGGACGAAGGGACGCAATTGGCGTTCCCATTCAACCTCGGCCACTGCCCGCAGCTCCGGTGCCAGGAAATCTTGATGATCGGTGAACATGACCTGCCGCAAGGCGCATTTGCGTTCCAGGAGATCTGGCAACACCGCGATGTTCAGCGTTCCACGATTGAGCACAGACCACAGGTCGTAGTAATCCCGGCAGACGCGACTCGCGCCCCAGCCACGCGCGTGTAGCCGGGCGCGACTTTGTAACAGGGCACGCAGTTTCTCGGCCACGATTTCTTCTAACGGATAGCAACGCCAGTTGACCGCTGGAGGCGACGGGTAAGCGAGAAGCAATGGTCGCTTAACCGGCGGCAAAATGATTTCCTCATCGTAGGTGATTTCGACCTTGAGGCGACACAGCGCTTCCCGGTGGCTAGGAAAACGCACTCGCACGGTGAAGGCGTCCTGACCGCCGGGATGCGGGTCACGCAAGGTCAACCGCTCCACTGTAACCGCGAAGGAGCCTTGTTCCAATAACCATTCCTGGGCGTGCTCGGCAGCGGCCTGCATCGCCGCCGCTATGTCCGACGCGCGCATTGTTGCGGAGAAGTCCAAATCCTCGGAGAAACGGTAATCGGCAAAGTAGAACTTGCGCAGCGCCGTGCCGCCCTTGATGACTAGCATATCTGCGAGCGACGGAACACGCGCCATGCCGGCCAACACGTAACCAAGCGCGTAATCTTTTTCCAAAACCCAAAATGGCACGGCGTCCTGGGCGTGAGCTATGGCGTGAAGGTGTTGTTCAACGGTCGGCATCGGTAGGCATCACCTCAAGGTTGTTGTACAGTTGCCAGCCCGTGATGGCGCGTCCGCCAGGGGAAGCGGTCGGGTCCAATTGTGAATATGCCTGGAGCGCGTAATCACGCAGGGGCGACACGGCCCTTTCCGGCGCACCTAGCGTCTCCAGCGCCCAGCCCAGGCGCTTGATGACCGCGCCCACGTCGTAGCGCAGTGCATAGGTCGCCAACTTGTCCACGTCCAGGCGCGGCAAATGCGTTTCCAGCGTCTCCAGCCCAAACTGTAACGCGCCGAAAATTTGTGGCATAGCGAACAAATCCAGCGTCGTGCGCTCCGGATCGGTGAGGGAGGCCCGATGCCAGCGGCTTACCCAGACCTCTTGAAAGCCGAAGAAATGCCGGGACTGCACCTGGATAAACTCGAATTCCAGCCCAAGCGTGCGCCAGGCAGCCCGCCCCCGGGGACGATACGCGGTGCCCTGCCGCATCTCCGGCGTGACCACCGTAGCGGGCGTCACCGCCTGCACCATCGGCGGAATCTGCGTCGTAAGGCCGTGATGGGCCAACGCCGACCAATGGCTGATGGCGCAGGGTGACACCAGCATCGCGGCGACGGCGAAGGGGTGAATCTCCGACCCTAACAACGGCGCGCGCACGGCATACGCCCCCCGCTTGAGGCGTTCGAGCCACCCGGCCTCAGCCAGTTGGCTCAACACATTCCGCAACCGCTGCGATGATAGCCCTAGCGTTGAGGCCACGGCCTGTGCCTCCGCCATCGTGAACAGCGGCCCGCTCTCTTCCACCAGATGATTGAGCAGAACCGTCCCTTGTGAACGCGCATATCCGCTCTCGCCCATCAGCCCCTCCTTCGTACAAACTCGCTTTCTCGCGGGTAAGACGCGCGCCAGCGACAAAGTCTTCTCGTGTATGTTCTGTAAAGTATACTACGATAATCACGTAAAAGCAAACTAACGTAGTCCACAACACACATCCCAGAGGATAAACCGATAGTATTGACGCCTAACCGCTATCACACCTCCACTAACGCATCGCCCGCCCACCGCGCGGCCCGCGTGATGCCGGTATAGCCCACCAGCGCGCGCGCCATAGCCGCGAGGCGAGCCGGTTCCGCGCTGGTGTAGAAGGCGTGCGTCCCGGCGCGCTGGCGGGGGGATGCCAGGCCGCGCGCGGCCAGCAGCCGGCCGGCTTGCCGGGCCACCGCCGGCCCCGGATCGATCAGGCCGACTTCCGGCCCGACGATGCCCGCGATGGTCGCGCTGAGGAAGGGGTAGTGCGTGCAGCCGAGCACGAGTTGGTCGATGCCGGCCACCAGCATCAGGGCGAGGTAGTGGCGGAGCAGGGCCTCGGTCTCCGGGGTGGCGAGGGCACCGGATTCCACCGCCTCGACGAGGCCGGGGCACGTCTGCGCGCGCAAATCCACCGTCGCGGCGAAGCGCGCCACGAGCGCGGGGAACAGGTCGCCCTGGAAGGTAGCCGGCGTGGCGATGACACCGACGACGCCGGTGCGCGTGCGCTCGGCGGCCGGCTTGACCGCCGGCTCCATCCCCACGAAGGGCGTCGCCGGGAAGGTGGCCCGCAGCGTGTGCAGCGCGGCACCGGAGGCGGTATTGCACGCCACCACGATTAGCTTGGCCCCGCGATCCAGCAAAAATCGCGTGATGCCTTGCGCATAGCGACGCACTTCATCCAGGGGACGCGGGCCGTAGGGGATGTGGGCCTGATCGGCCACGTAGAGGGTCGATTCGTGGGGGAGCTGACGGACGATCTCGCGCCAGACCGACAGCCCCCCCACCCCCGAATCGAAGACGCCGATGGGCGCGGTGCTCACACTGACTTCACCCGATCTCACTCTGGAGTGAACGTGAGCGTGTACTCGTAGATCGCGGGTTCGGTGGTGACGGGCGCGATGGCCGAGACGACGATGACCGCGCGCGATGTGTCAGAGTCCAGCGGAATGTCCCAATAATGGCCGACGGGATCATCCGCCAACAGCAGCCGCTCCACCCGCGTTTCCGGGCCAAAGGTGACAAGCTGCACAATCCACTCCTGCGGCAGCACATTGGCGTGGCGCACAAAGCCCTCGGCGATCCAGTCCCCCACCCCGGCCTCCACATCGTCGAAGAAAATCACCGCGCCATCGGCGACGATTTCGATGTCATCCACCGCGAAGCCCGCCTGATTCACCGCCGCGTCGGTGATGTACTCGAAGCGCACGGCGATCTCCTGCCCGGCGAAGGCGGAGAGGTCGGCGGAGCGACGATCCCATCCCTGGCTCTCCCCGGTGAACCCGCAGCCAAAGTTGTTGAAATTGGGATCGGTCTCGCGACATTCCAGGCCCCGGTCGTTGAGGATCGTCCACGAGATGTCCGGGGAGCCGAGATCGGTAGGAATGACCCCGGAGTCAGTCGTCCCCACCACCAGATAGGCATAGTCCCAGTCCTCTTCGATGTGATACCATGCCTGGAAGGCGAGGGTCGCTTCGGCCACATCGGAGAGATCGACACGCCGCGTGAGGCGCATATTGGAACTGTCGGCCCGGTTCGACCACCAGAGGTATTGCCCACTATAGGCGGTGGTGTCCATCAGCCGGGTCTCCGTCGCGCCGCTGAAGGTGAACACCAACGGCTGCGTCCCCCGCACTTCGATGTAATCCACGCCATATTGGTTGACGGTCGCGCGTTCTTTGACCGGGTAATCGCCTCTGCGATACGTTTCGGCAAAGCGCGGGGTGGAAAGGTTGAGATACGGGTAGACAAACTGCCCCGCGTCCACATCGGCGTCGTCCAGCAACGTGGCAATTGTCCAATCTGCGAACAACTCCTTGTGCGTGATCCCCGTGCCGAGATCGGCGAGCACCGCGTCGAAGCTGTCCATCCCGTTCTCCGGATGCGCCACCAGAGCCCGCGTGGCCTCCTCACCGAAGCGGTCGAGGAAATAGCTCATAAACAGATAGGCGGCCCCGTAGTGCGGGGCGGCACTGCCCGCCGTGCCTTCGGGCCAGGTGGTCAACTGCGTGTCCGGGCGGCGCAAATAGGCATACTCGCTGCCGCCGACATCATAATAGCCGGGGCGCGAGCGATTGTTCAGCTCCATCGCCAATTCGGAGCAGCCCTCGTTGAGCCAGGTCTCTTCATTTATGTCGTTATACCAGTGGATCATGTGTTGGAACTCGTGCGCCAGCACGCCGTTATAGAAGGGACTGCCAATCGTCACGGTGTCGATGTTGATGTAGAACATCTCCATCTCGTTGGAGTCGGGGCGCACGGCGCGAACATAGGAATCGGGGCTGGAGAAGTATCCGGCGACGGTGTTGCCCAGGTTGCTGGCGTGCAGGATGCTGAGGCGCGGATCGCCATCCACGCCCGGCGTCCACTCGGAGCCGAAGAACTCGCGGGTGACGGGGTACGTGTGCTCTGTGAACAGATCGGCG
>SLSP01000082.1 GCA_007130345.1 Thermoflexales bacterium | reverse complement strand
ATGGCGGCGCAAACTGGGGACCACGTCACATCTTATGCAGTACGCCGTTCCTGATGCTGTTTTTGGGTGCCTATCTCGAACGCCAAGATATTTCCCGTTGGTGGCGGGTGGGTACTGCCACAACATTATTCTTGGTGGGATTTTGGATACAGACATCTGTGGTTATGGTCAACTATAGCAGCTATTTATTTGGCACGATCCCGTTTATGGATCAGATATTCCATCCGCCTGATTCGCCCCTTGCCGCACAATGGGTCTTATGGCCGCAGCAAGTCCGGGGATGGCAAGCGTATGATCATAACTTGCGGGCTTCTGGCGCGGAATTCTATCAGCTAGGCGGGGACTTCTACGCTGTCGAGATTCCAGAGCGCGCCCCTTTTGGTCGCTGGATGAGTGAACGCGGGGAGTTTCGCATCTACGCACAGCCGGAGCAAGCATTAACAGTCCGCGTAGCTTACTCTCGTCCACGTCAGGCCGATGCAGGTGCAGCGGATTGGGTGGGGTTGCAGGCGACGTATGATGGAGCAAGAATAACCGGAGAACGTCAATTCATCACAGAAAACGAGCACGAGACGCAATGGCAAGAAACCTTCAACATCGCGGCTGAAGCTGTGCATATTTTGCCCGGCACCCTCGAAATCACAGCGACCACTCGGCAACCTCACGAGATCGGCGATCCCAGAAATCTGAGCATCTTTATCGCTGATGTTCAGATTTTGAAAGATGGCGCAATGTTGCCCTTCAATGACGCCCCCTTGCCCCGCCCCTTGCCGGTGAGTATGGCCTACCGCTGGAGTTGGGATGCGATGTTCTGGTTCTACGACCCGGCTGTCGCGCGCCCCTTCGACGTCTGGCCCTGGTATGTCTGGACCAGCGGCCTACCTCTGCCGCAGGCACGCGCCTTTATCTTCATCTATGGCGGCGTGCTCTTGACCGGATTCCTCGCCAGTTTAGTGTGGTTCACACGCACCTTCAATGCGGCGATAAGCCATTAACGCGCGTCCTATGAAACGGCTACGAACTGCCCATTTCCAACGCGGACTCGTGCTGCTGTTGTTATTGGTGCTCTACGCGCAACTGATGGGCGGGATTCGCGTCTTGTCCCTGACCTACGACGAGCCGATTTACATCGGCGTGGGTTACTCGGATTGGGCGGCGGGCGATCCCTACTGGCACGGACACATCGGACATCCGCCACTGGTCAATTTGCTGACAGCCTGGCCGCTGATGCTTGACCCGGCCCGGCCCGATCCACGCAGCTTTGCGCAGTGGGGTAGCTCGGACGTGTTGGGTTTTGCGCACGCGCTGATTCCGCACCTGGGCCTGGAACGCGCTACCGTGCTGACCCGCATCCCCGTCATCTGGATCACGCTGTTGCTGGCAGCCCTGGTTTACCGGTGGGCCTGCGAAGTATGGCACGGACGCGCAGCCGGACTACTGGCCCTGACCCTCTTGACCTTCGATCCCACCGTCCTCGCGCACGGGCGGCTAAATTCGACCGATATGGGCATCGCCGCCTTCGGCTTTCTGACAGGCTATATGTTAGCGCGCTACTTGCGCGATCCCGCCTGGATGTGGCGCATTGCCGTAGGGATAGCCGCGGGTATGGCGTTTAGCTCCAAGGCGTCCGGCCCCTATTACCTGGGAATGGCCGGATTATTGCTGTTGATTTGGGGCCTGGTGGCGTGGCGTAAGTCCGCCTGGTGGCGAGATGTGATCCTCACCGGCATCCTCTGGGTGGGCCTGGCTCTGGGCGTGCTCTGGGCAACTTATCTCTTCGAGGTGCAACCGTTGCGCCCCGGCGGAGTTCCAGTGCCGGCGGCTTCCCACTGGCGCGGTTTGCCTTATATCAATGAATATATGCAAAGCGGACAGACCACCTACTTCCGGGGGAACTTGTACTCGGAAAACCATCCCTGGCAGTATTTCTTCGTCGCGTTCCTGATCAAGACGCCACTCCCCACCTTGATCGTACTGACCCTGGCACTCACAGACATCGTCCGGCGCCTTTGGAAACAAACCGCCCCTCGCATATCCGACCTGCTGGTGCTGGCAAGTGTGCCCCTAGGCTACTTCCTGGTCGCGGTGATTTTGGCGCTACAAATCGGACAACGCCATCTGCTGCCAATGTTTCCGTTCCTCTTTGTGCTCTGCGGAGGATTAGCCGTTCGCCAGTATCGATGGCCCAAAGTGAGCCGAGGACTAGCTGTGCTGTTGATAGGATGTTTGATATGGGGGACGCTGGCCGTGCAGCCCTTCGAACTCAGCTACTTCAACGCGCTGGCCGGGGGACAAGGGCACACCATCCTCGCCGATTCGAGCGTGGATTGGGGGCAAGCGTTCAAAGCGGCGCGACCTTATGTGGACGCGCTGCCGGAACCGCCGTACCTCGCTGCCTTTGCCTCCGTCGATCCGGCCATCTACGGGCTGGATTTCGAGCCGTTGCCGCCCACGTATCACGCGCCCCTGTTCTTGCCGCACCTGTTCAATCCGGATCCGGGCGTCTACCTCATCAGCGCGACGCCGCTGCATGGACTGTGGCTGCTCGACCCAGACACGTATAGTTGGTTCCGCCAGCGCGAGCCGGACGCGCAACTCGGCGGGGCAATCTTCGCGTACCATGTGATACCGCCCCAAGACCCGCCAACGTGGGTAGTACAATGCGCCGATCCGCTGCCGCCCTTGTCGCCGGAGCAAATTGCCAGCGGCTTCGGACGCTCCGACCTCCGTATAGCATGGTTAGATTGCGCGCAATCTTGGGTCTATCCGGCGGATGGCGCGGGATGGTACGTGCTTCCCGGCGACGGCCCGCCGGATGCTTGGGCCGCGCAACATCTGCGCGCGGCGCGACTCACCTACACGCGCCGCGACCACTGGACGTATCCCGCGCTGCGTATCTACCTCCAGGAGGCACCGGATATAAACCTATTGCCTTCTGGAATGCCTGTCGCAACGGATGGCCCGCTAACTTTCCTGGGTTATGTCTTAGAAGCCGATCAGCACGCGCCGGGTGACGCCCTCGCGTTGCAAACGTTCTGGCGAGTGGAGACCTCCGCCTCACGCCCCCTCTCGCTGCTGGCGCACCTCGTCGGCCCAGAGGGAACCGGCGTCGCGGTGGGGGATGGCCTGGGCTTCCCCATCGAGCAGTGGCGGCCCGGCGACGTGATCGTGCAGCGCCACGTTCTGACGCCGCCGTCAGACGCGCCGCCCGGCACGTACACGGTCATCACCGGCGGGTACTGGCTGGATACGATGGAGCGGTGGAGGCTACAAGATGAGAGCGGCGTCCATGACCAGATCATCTTGACGCAACTGACGCTTTCTCCCTAACGCCTACGATGCACCCGCCCGCGCAGTCACTTGTGAATTCCTGGTAATCGGTTATTATGGCGTCCGCTGAGAACGCTAAAGTTTTTCAGCCGGAAATCTCGTGTTAAGGAGTGCGCATGGTCAAAGGTAACGGCCTAATTCCGCGTCTATTGCTGCTCATCAGCGTGACCCTGCTCATAGGATGGGTTCACATCACTGCGGTTCAGGCGCAACAAGGCCCGACAAATCTTCTCGTTAATGGTGATTTCGAATGGGTGGATCCCGCTCTTGGCAGGTGGCCCTACCAAGATGGCATCCCTGAAGTTCAGGTTTGTCCGGGGTGGCGCGCGTTTTACTTGGATAATCCGCCCCCGTATGCCCAAGTTCCTGAGTACTGGCGCCGGCCAGAATTCCGCGACGTGATAGCAGGAGAATTTCCTGACCGCGTGCGCAGCGGGCATCGGGCAGCCAAGTATTTCTCCTTTGCCGGGCAGCACGAAGCCGGTTTTTATCAGCAGGTCAGCGGCATTACGCCCGGAACCCCGTTGCGTTTTTCCGTCTATATGCAAACGTGGAGTTGTATGCCCGCTGATGAGTGGAACATCTGTCCCACCGGGACCAAGTCCAACGAACCCGCGCCAATGCGCACCAAAGTCGGGATCGACCCCACCGGTGGCACCAATCCCTGGGCGGCAACCGTCGTGTGGTCGCCGGAAATCGAAGCCTATGATGTCTGGACATATTTCCAGGTGGAAGCGACCGCGCAGCATAGCACGGTCACGGTCTTCACCTATTCCAGGGCGGACTGGACGGACACGTTTTTCCGTGTCCACAACGACGTTTACGTGGATGATGCCAGTCTGATCGCGCTGGATGAAGTCTTGCCAGTTGAAACGCCAGAACCGGACGAGACGCCGGAGCCGGCCCCGCCCACAGCGACGCCCGATCCCGCCCTGCCTACAGCTACGCCAATCCCTACGGCAACCCCGGTTGCTACGGCCACGCCACGTCCCGATGGTGCCGTTGTCCACATCGTGCAGGAAGGCAATACCTTGAGAGGTATTGCGCGACAATATCAAGTTCCTCTTGAGACATTGTTGCAATTGAATGCGTTGACCAATGCGGATATGATCCTGGTAGGACAAGGGTTGGTGATTTCCGTACCT
>SLSP01000346.1 GCA_007130345.1 Thermoflexales bacterium | reverse complement strand
GCTAGCTTGTTTATACCACAAAAGCCCTGCAACGGGAGCCACAGGGATAACCACGCGATTCTCGAATGTTAATGTGCCGACGATAATTATTAATGAAAGTTATTTTCTAGCGAAATGACAGTGAAATCAACCGGGGAACTCTTCTTGTAACAGGGTTAGTTTTGCGCTACTGCCAAAATAGATTCCGTGACGTTTCACGTTTGACGTTTGACGAGTCATTAACACACAGCAAAATGATTAAGCAGCTTTCTTTCGAGAACGAACTTTGTCCTGCCACTTATATATCTGAGGTCAATCAAGACAATGTCATCTAAAACCCATGCTACTATTACAACCCTGCTCCGTCTGACCCGTTACGTCCTCACCCGCCTGGTGACGCTGGCCGTGATGGTCGTCATCAGCGTCTTTCTGACGACCTTCATCGCCAATATGGGCGGCTACGTAGATGAAGTCATCCGTGCCAACATGATGTTCTCGGTGGGGATGGCGATGAGCGACAACCCGGATCTCAAGGGCCTACCGGCTGAAGAGCGCGCCCAACTGCTCGAAGAGACCGTCGAGGCGATTTTGGACGCGCAGGGGATGAATCAGCCGTTTATGCTGCGCACCGCCCGCTGGGTATGGCGCGCGCTCACGCTGGATTGGGGCAATTCTAAGATGGGGCGCATCTTCTTTGGCGGACGGTACACCCGCGCCGTCCATGCCCACGTTCTGGATCGACTGCCGCGCACGCTGCTCCTCTTCGGGTTAGCCAATCTGCTGCTGTTCTTCGTCAGCCTCATCGCGGCCCTGGCCTTGACCCACGCCCAGGGCGGATGGCTAGATCGGCTCATCATCATCCTGACGCCGCTATCGGCGGCCCCGCCCTGGGTCTATGGCATCCTCCTGACCGTGATCGCGTTCCAGATACCGGCCTTGCGCTTCGTCACCGCGAGCTTCGACACCTGGCCCAGGGAATTTCAGTGGTCTTATATCCCGCGTGTGCTAGGACATATGCTATTGCCTTCACTGTCTATCCTGTTGAGCAAGTTTTTCCAGAGCGTGTTCGCCTGGCGCACGCTGTTCTTGTTGCACTATGATGAGGATTACGTCGATCTGGCGAAGGCGAAGGGGCTGCCCCGCCGGATGCTCGAACGACGCTACATCCTCCGCCCGACGCTGCCCGCCGTCCTGACCAACTTCGCGCTGCTCCTGGCGAATCTGTGGCAGGAGGTGATCATACTGGAGCACTTCTTCAACGTCAACGGTATCGGACGCCTGTTCGTCCGCGCGCTCGCCATCCTGGACATCCCGCTGATCCTGGCGATTGTGGTGGCCTTCGCCTATCTGCTCGCGCTGACCATCTTCTTTCTGGACATCACCTACGCCCTGGTCGATCCCCGCGTGCGCGTTGGGGGAGAAGCGCGGCTCAGGATCAAGGCATCGCGGCGGCGTCTGGGATGGCCGCGCTGGCGGTGGCCGCGTTGGCAGATGCCCACGCTCAATCTGCGCGCGCTGCCCGGCAATGCGCGCGACGCTATCCGCAGCGTTCTGGTGCATCTCAAACGGTGGGGGGGTGAATTGGCGCGCTATCCTTCCGCGCTGGTGGGGCTGACGATTATCGTCTTCTTGATCGGCGTCGCGCTATATGCCGTGATCGCCATTCCCTATCAGGAAGCCATCGTGCTCTGGCGCGGCGATCAACGCACCTGGTACCGGCATCCCCGCGACGCGCAGCCGGCCTGGGTCGATTTCTTCACCCGCGACAGCCTCCCGACCACGCTGGTCTTCGACAGCCGCACTGATCCTATTGCCCGCGAGGTCACGGAGATCTCGCCGGAGATCACCGAGATTACATTGAGCTTCCCCTTCGAATACGGGTATGACCGCTTCCCGCAAGAGTTGACCGTGTACCTGCACTCGCCCCGGGTGCCGCGCGCGCCGCACATCTCGTTGAGTTGGCACACGCCCGACGGACGCGACATCTGCCTGGGGGAGTTGAGCGCACAAGGGGAGACGGCTTACCGCTTCGCGTATGACGACCGGCTGCTCCGGCGGCTGGAGGGTGTCGCTCCAGAGGTGGCACTGTTCGCCGACCCAACCGCCGAGACGCCCACGCCGCTCAAGGGGGAATACGAACTGCGCGTCAGCGGCTTGATGTTCGAGGACGTGCTGGAGCTAGACGCGGAGTTCATCATCCACGGGCAGATTCACGGTTTGGCGGGCACCGACAGCCGCCGCCGCGATCTGATGGTGGCGGTGCTATGGGGAACGGCGGTCGCGCTCGCCTTCGGATTCCTGGCCGCCATCGGCACCACGCTGATCACGATGCTCATCGCGGCGACCGGGGCCTGGTTCGGCGGCTGGATCGACGATCTGCTGCAACGCATCACCGAGGTGAACATGGTGCTGCCCTTCCTGCCCGTCAGCTTGATGATCTTCACGCTCTACTCCAAGAGCTTTTGGGTGTTGCTCGGCGTGGTGGTGCTGCTGAACATTTTCGGGAGTGTGCTCAAGAGCTATCGGGCCATCTTCTTGCAGACCAAGCAGGCCGCCTTCATCGAAGCGGCGCAAGCGTATGGCGCCAGCGACGGACGCATCATCTTCCGCTACCTGATCCCGCGCGTCGCGCCGATCCTCATCCCGCAGGTGATCATCCTCATCCCTAGCTACGTCTTCCTGGAGTCCGCGCTGGCCTTCCTGGGCCTGAGCGACCCCGTCCTGCCGACCTGGGGCAAACTCGTCCACGCCGCCTTCTCCACCGGCGTCTTCGTCGGGCCGTATCACCTGGTGCTGCTGCCCGCCGTCATCCTGATGGTGACGGGGCTGGCCTTCGCCCTGGTGGGCTACGCGCTGGATCGGGTGCTGAATCCGAAATCCACAGTATAATCTCAAGAGAGAGACTGTGGGTTAATGCTCCCCCTAAAAAACCAACGCAAACATTTTCAAGGAGAAACTCTATGGCAGGACAAACCCTTATCCAAAAAATCTTCGCGGCGCACACCGCGCCGGGGACTTCGGTAGAGCCGGGCGACATCCTCTGGCTCGACCTGGACGTGCGCTCGGCCCGCGACTTCGCCGGGGCGAACGTGGTCAAGAATTACCGCGAGCAGTACGGCGACGCGCCCGTGGCCGACGCGGCTAAGACGTGCTTCACCTTCGACCTGGTCGTGCCGCCGAGCAACATCCCCTATGCCAACAATCAGCAGCTCTGCCGCGAGTGGGCGCGGACGCAAGGCGTGCGCGTCTTCGACGTGAACGCCGGCATCGGCTCGCACGTCGCCATCGAGGAGGGGCTGGTGCAACCCGGTTCGACGTTCGTCGGCACGGATAGCCACCTCAACATCCTGGGCGCGGTGGGCGCGTTCGGCCAGGGGATGGGCGATCAGGACATCGCCTTCGCCTTCAAAGCGGGCAAGACCTGGTTCGAAGTCCCCCCCACGATGCGCGTGATCCTCAAGGGCGAGGTGCGCCCGCCCTGCACCGCCCGCGACCTGACGCTCGCCGTGATGCGCGCGCTCGGCTCCAGCGGCGCGTTGGGCCGCGCTATCGAGTTCTCCGGCCCGGCCATCGACGCCCTCGACCTCCCTGTACGCATCACGCTCGCCAGCCAGGTCACGGAGATGGGCGGCATCATCGGGTTCCCGGTTGGCGAAGGGCAAAGGGCAAAGGGCAACCCGCAAAGCCAAAGTCCCGACCCCGACGCCGAGTATATTGAAACCATCACGGTGGATATTACTGACCTGGAGCCGCTCGTCGCCTGCCCGCCGAGTCCGACCAACGTGAAGCCGGTGCGCGAGGTGGCCGGGCGGCACATCGACAGCGTGTTCCTCGGCTCCTGCACCAACGGGCGCTTCGAGGACTTCGCCGCCGTCGCCGAGATCGTGTCCGGCCAGCGCATCGCGCCGCACGTCATGGCGACCGTCGTCCCGGCGACGCGCAAGGTCTACGCGCAACTGCTCACTTCGGGCGTGCTGCAAACCCTCTTCGAGGCCGGCTGCATCATCAGCAATCCCGGCTGCGGCGGCTGCGCCTCCGGCCACCTGGGGATGACGGGCAAGGGCCAGGTCAACCTCAGCACCAGCAACCGCAACTTCCCCGGCAAGCAGGGCGCGGGCGACACGTATCTGGTCAGCCCGGTCACGGCGGCGTGGAGCGCGCTCGCGGGAGAGATTGCCGTGCCGCCCCGGCGACGTGAAACACTCCCAGGCGAATATGGCGCGGATGGAGGAACTGTTCTGAATATATGACTCTACTGAAAAAAGGCCAAAAATCGGATTTTTTACTGGCTGGAATACTATAGGTAGTGTATGCGTGTTCACTACCCGACACACAATGCAAAACAACAACACTTTAAACGCAAGACATTAAATAATTGCAAAGATAGCTTATGTTCCCCCTTGCCAAAAACGAGGAATGCAGCATGCTAGGGCCATAATGTGAGAAGCTCATCATTCAAATGAGGAGGAGTATAATGACCCCCAAACAGCTAACCCGGCACTT
>SLSP01000019.1 GCA_007130345.1 Thermoflexales bacterium | reverse complement strand
TGATGGGCGGGGTGGGGGGCGCGTCCCGTTGCGCGTGCCAGGCTTGCAGCGCGTCGGGGAGTTGGGCGGGATCACAGAGGACGTTTTCCCACCAGGCGTCCAGCGCGGTGTGCTCACGCGCCGTGGTTCCCAAGAGCGCCTCGAAGCTGGCGTTGACGTGCTGAATGGCACCCTCGGCATCGACCAACATCACCGGCACGGGCAACCCGTGATATAGCGCAAAGTCCGGTTGCTCAGGTAGAGGTGTCTGCTGTGTCATAATGTTCTCCGTGATGCTTGACTCCCCTGAAAAAAGGGCAAAAATCCGATTTTTCCACACGCGACCTACTACTTACATGAAATTCGCACGCGAAAAATCTATCTGTAGTATCAAGTTTCTAAAAAATCGGATTTTTTAGGGTGCTGTCAGTAGAGTTATGCGTTGGCTCTCCTGAAAAAAGGGCAAAAATCCGATTTTTCCACGCGCGACCTACTACTTACATGAAATTCGCACGCGAAAAATCTATCTGTAGTATCAAGTTTCTAAAAAATCGGATTTTCTAGTGCTAGGCCGAGCGTTTTTCCAGTTCCTCCAACCACATCTTGACCCGTTGTGCTCTGGGGTCGCCGATGATGCCAAAGAGCCGCAGAGCCTGGCGCCAACTCTCTTGGGCGCGTTGCACGTCGCCGAGGGCGCCACAGGCCAGGCCCACGTGCATCAGCGCGTCGGCCTCGCCGTGGCGATCTTTTAGCTCATACGCGATTTGCAAGTGTTGCTCGTGATATTCCAGCGCGCGGGATTGGTTCCCCAGGTGGGTGTGGATGCGGCCTAGCGTGCCCAGGTGGATGCCTTGCACTTTGCGGTCGCCTAGCCGTTGGGCGGCAGCCAGCGCGCGCTCCACAATGGGCAAGCGGTCGGCTGTGGGGAGCATCACCTGGAGGCCGTGGCGCACGCGGATGGGGAAGTCGCACACCCAGCGATCGGCATCGCTCGGCTGCGGCCATCCGGCGCGCTCGTCACTGTAGCGCGTCCAGGCCGTCCACAGGTGCGGCCAGTTCTGCGTGAAGCGTAAGTGGGCCTCATCGGCGTCGGTGTCATTCTTGCGATAGTGCGCGTTGGCGAGGGCCGCCTCGCGCAAGGTGTAATGGGCATAGCGGGCCAGAATCTCGCGGGCGCGCTCCATCTGCCCAAGCAAAATCTCCTGCGCGTACAGGCGCGTCAAATCGTGGAGCATATAGGTATCTCTATCGGGGTAGTAGTCCACGAGGTTGCTGCGCACCAGCGCGATCATAATTTTGTCCGCATCCTGCACGTTCAGTCCCCAGATGGCGGCAGCCGCCGAGAGTGTGAAGGGATAGGGGAAGACGGCCAGCGATTCAAAGCTGTTGCGCAGTTCCGGCGAGAGCACGTCGTAAATCAAGTCGAGGGCTACGGTGGCGCTGATGTTGGGGTCGTCTTCGGTGCGCAGGGCCACCAATCGCTTGCGGGCCTCTTCTGCCCGGCGGAGAAGCGTGCGCGGCAGCCAGTTGTATGGCGCGCGCAGCAGTGCTCCGGCGATTTTCAGCCCTAGCGGATTGTATTCGAAGCGTTCGGCTAGCTTGGAGAGCACTCCAGGGGACTCTTGGCCCAATTCGGGCACGATGTTGCCCAACAGCGCGCGCCCGTCCTCCGGGCGCAAGCCGGTGAGCTTCAGGGGGTATAGTCCGCCCCGGCTCATAAACAGCTCGGCCCGCGAGGTGACGATGGCGGCTGAGGGTGAGCGGGGCAGCAAGCGCCGCAACTGCGATTCGCCAGCCGCGTTGTCCAGCAGCAGCAGCACGGAGTGTTTGGCGAAAATTTTGCGGTAGAGCTTGTTCAGGGCGTTGGGGTCTTCGGGGAGCTGGCGCTCTTCGCAGAAGGGACGTAGCAGCCGCCGTTGGACTTCCACGGGGTCTGTTGGCTCGATAAGGGTGGGGGCCGCGCCCTGCAAGTTGATTTCCAGGCAGCCATCGGGGAAGCGCTCTGCCAAGACCTGGGCCAGCCGATAGGCCAGCGCCGTCAGTCCCACACCGGCGCTGCCGTTGGCGCTGGTGATCAGCGCGCCCCGTTCAAAATTCGTCAGCAGCGCTTGCAACTCTTCCTCGCGTCCCACAAAGTCGGTGGGGGGCGCGGTGATGGAGAAGCGCGGGTCGCCACGTTGTGTGAAGCGCGGCCCATCCGCGGACTCGGCTGCCGGGAGGGGCTGCGCTGCGGGCGTGGGGGGGGGCGTGGCTGTTTCGGCGGGCGGGTCTGGCCGGGCGCGGCGCGACGTGACCACTTCCGCGATCAGCGCGAGCACGCCGATACCTCCGGCCAGCGCGGTTATCCACAAACCGGCCGGTTGTTGTCGCCAGGCGGGCACGGCGAACCAGATTATGTTTACGAGTATGATGATGAGTGAACCCAGGATAATCCAGGGTAATAAAGAGCGGCGCATCGCGGCCTCCACGTTTAGGGATACCTTCATTGTAGGTCAGATAGCTGACAAGGCAAGTGCGGAGGCGTCAGGCGTCAAACGTCAAACGTCAGGCGTCACCTTGAGCTAGTACAGCGCGGCATAAATAACTCCCCGGTTGAATTTGCTCCAAGGGGAACGTCAGTTCCCCGGTTCGCCGCGTAGTCGCGGATCTGACGATCCGCTCTGAGCGGGGCTAACTGGGGAGGGACTTCCGCCGCGCTGTACTAGTCAAAGGGTCTCTCCGGCGAAATCCCAGAGAGTCTCATTTGGTAAACTCCCCGAAAGCTGCTATAGTGGAAGTATCACCCTTGAGTGATTCTATCGCGTGGCATCAACACACAGGAGGCGCAAGATGGCGGTCATCACAATTTCTCGACAGTATGGCAGTGGCGGAAAAGAGATCGCGCGGAACATCTGCGATATTTTGGGGTACAGCTACTTCGACAAAAGCCTGATGGTGGAGGTCGCGTCGGAAGTCGGCGGGCTGGATGCAGACCATGTGGTGGACTTCTCCGAAGATACCTATAAGATGCACAGCTTTTTGGAGAAGCTCTTTGGGCGACGCCGGGTGAAGGTGGAGACCTGGAAGGAGGATCACAGCGGCGAGCGCTCGTTGCAAATTCAATCCCTGGACGAAGAAGCGGGCGTCGGGTTGGTGCGGGACACCATCCACGCGGCGTATGAGCGCGGCAATGTTGTGATCGTGGGGCGGGGGGGCCAGGCGATTTTGCGCGAGCAACCCGGCGTGCTTCATGTGCGCATCATCGCCCCGCTTGGCGCGCGCGCGCTGCGCCTCAAGGAGCGCGACAAGATCACGATGATTGAGTCCACCAACCTCGCCACGCGGAAAGATCAGGTGGCCGAGGCGTATTTGGACAAGTTCTTTGGCATTGATTGGGATGATCCCCTGCTTTATCATTTGCTCATCAACACCGGCAAATGCGACCTGGACACAGCGGCGCGCATTATCGTCGATACGCTGCCCCAACTCCGCACCATCCCCGGCGCGTGAATGACTCGCGGCGCGGGCCGCGCTTTCTTGTCCCTGATAAATTTCGCTAGTATAATAAGTGGGATGGGGCGGCCTTGAATGTCACGAGGGGAACTTTATCCAGGGGAGTCTTGGAATATGAACCGACAATACAGGTGGAGTAAAGCGTGAGCAGCGTTAACTTTTTGATTGGCAAAACACTGGGCAAATACAATGTGTTGGAACATATTGGGCATGGCGGCATGGCCGAGGTCTACAAAGGCCAACATGTGCAACTGGATCGCATGGTCGCCGTCAAGGTGCTGCATCCTTTTCTGGCAGATGAGGACGGTTTTGTCATCCGCTTCAAGCGCGAAGCGCGGATCGTCGCCACGTTGCGTCATCCCAACATCATGCAGGTGTACGACTTCGACTATAACGAAGACCTGGGCATCTACTATATGGTGATGGAGTTCATCGATGGCCCCACGCTGAAGACTCGCTTGCGTGATGAGACCATTGACCCCGAGGCTGTCGCGCGCTTCGGCGCGGCCATCGCCGACGCGCTGGATTACGCGCATGATCGGGGTATGGTTCACCGCGACATCAAGCCCGCCAACATTATGTTCATCACCAAAGACCAGCCTGTGCTGACCGATTTCGGCATCGCCAAGATGTTGACCCTATCGGGATTGACGGCCAGCGGCGCGATGGTAGGCACGCCGGCCTATATGGCCCCAGAAGTGGGGATGGGCAAAGCCGGCATCTCAGCCTCGGACATCTACTCTCTGGGCGTGGTGTTGTATCAAATGGTGACGGGCGAATTGCCGTTCCAGTCGGAATCACCGATGGGGATGGTGATGCAGCACATCAACGATACGCCCAAACCGCCCTCGCAACTCAGCCCCATCACGCCAGAACTTGAAGCGGTCATTTTGCGGGCGCTGGAGAAGCAACCGGAAGCCCGCTACAGTCGCGCCAGCGAGATGGCTGTGGCTCTGCGCCAGGCCATCGGGATCGAAACGCCGGGCGTGACGGCTACCGGCACATTCCCGCCAGCGGCTCCGGAAACCCCGCTTCCCGCG
>SLSP01000420.1 GCA_007130345.1 Thermoflexales bacterium | reverse complement strand
TTTTTCGCGTGCGGATTTCATATGTGTAGTAGATCGCGTGTGCAAAAATCGGATTTTTTAGGGTTCTTTCAGTAGAGTCATATTTGGAATGAGATCGTCAAACGTCAGGCGTCAAACGTCAAGGTTTTTTGATGTTTGACGTTTTACGTTTGACGATCTCTTGCCACCTCGTCCCCCATCAGATACGCCATCGCCGCGTCCAGGGCCTCTGGCAACACGGCTTCAAGCAGGTCGAGGTCGGGGAGGCGGCCATTGTGGTAGAGGATGAGCGGGCCGTGGACGATGCTCAGAGCCACGGTCGCGGCGATGGTGGGGTCGCGGGCCACGCACTCGCCGCGCGCGATGCAGAGTTCGACCAGGCGGGCCAGATGCTCAACGTTGTGAGCGGTGCGCACCTCGTCGGCGGGGATTTCATGCTCAAGGCCCAACGGGTCGAGGTCGGTGCGGCCGGCGGGATGTACCCACAAGAATTGATAGAGCCGGGGATGTCGGCGCGCCAGATGGCTGTAATGCGCCAACTGCTCGCGGAGAACGGCGCGCGCGTCGCCTTGCTCGGCGCGGCGCAGCGCGGCCTCGCGGCGGGCGTGGCTGCGCTCGCGCTGGCGGGCCACGAAGGCGCGCATCAGCGCCTCGCGGTTCTCGAAGTACGTGTAGAGCGCCATGTGCGAGACGCCGACCACCTCGGCGATGGCGCGGATGCTGAGAGCCTCCGGCCCCTCCCGCTTGAGGATGCGCGCCACCGCATCCAGGATGCGCGCGCGCATCTCAGCGATTTCTTCTGGCGTCTGCTTGGCTCTGGGCATGCACTCTCCCTCGATAGGTTTTACAGCGTAAATTATACACTGTATAGGGAATAAAGTCAAGCGTGAAACGTCAAACGTCAAACGCCAAGAAGCCCTTGCTCTTGACGTTTGACGCGGAAAGTCTCAGCACGTAATTGGCTCAAGCCGACGTTTGTAGCCGTCGAAATCAACCGCGCCAGGTTGACTATACTCATATTTGATACTACAATGATGGTATCCCGTATTTCAAACTGAACCACTTTCTGGAGGACAATCCCATGATTCAAGCTGGAGAGCATCAAAACAAGCCTCTGATCAGCATTACCAACGGAGAGATGTTGGGCGAGGTGAAGGACTTGTACCTCGACCGCGAGTTGACCCAGATGAAGGCCGTGTTGGCCGGCACCGAGGGCTTTATTTCCCGACACGCGCTGGTCATCGCGCGCCCGCACGTCCAGGTGTATGGCCTCGATGTCTGGCTGATTGCCGGCGAGCACACGGTTGTGCCCCTCGAAAACGTCGCCGACTCCGATTCGTTTGTGCTGGCGGGGAATTTACGCGGGCGCGAGATTCAGACCGAGGGCGGCACCAAGATCGGCGTGATCGGCGATGTGCTGCTGGATGATGAGGCGCGGGTGCTCGGCTTCGCGTTGCAGAAGGTGCATATACAAGGTCCGCTAGCCGAGCGCAGGGCCATCGCCCGCAGCGCGATTACCGACACGGGCAGTAAGGGAAAACCGATGCTGACGGTACTGGAACAAGCCGAAGCCGCGCTGTTATAGTCAAGCGGATAGGTCGCATAAATGGCCCGCTTCTGGGTAACGTGCTAGAAGCGGGCTTTGGTTATGTCCAAGTTGCGAGAAGTTTCAATTACGAGTTACGATTACGATTTTTGCCATTTGCCCTTCGCCATTTTCATAAGGAGGACAATCAATGCCTGAAATTAATGATACCGTGATGGAATTGCTCTTCGATCCGTTGGTCGGTCAGCTGATTACAACCATCGCCGGGCTGATTGTGATCGGCCTGCTCGTGCGTTTCCTGCAAAATCGCGCCGAGCGCCACATCGATAAACAACGCGCGCTGGCGAGTGTGAAACAGGCGCTCCGGTTTGGGGGATATGTACTCGCCTTTTTCTTCGTCATCACCATTTTCAGCGGCCATCTGCCCGGCCTGACGGTCACGTTGGGCGTGGCCGGGGCCGGGATTGCGTTCGCGCTGCAAGAGGTGATTACCAGCCTGGCCGGGTGGATTGCCATCTCCTTCGGCCAGTTCTACACCGTGGGCGACCGGGTGGAGCTAGGCGGCATCCGGGGCGACATCATCCACATCGGCGTGTTGCGCACGACCCTGATGGAGATCGGGGAGTGGGTGAAGGCCGATCAGTACAACGGGCGCATCGTGCGCATCTCCAACGCCTTCGTCTTCAAGGAGCCGGTTTTCAACTACTCGGAGGATATCTCCTTTATCTGGGACGAGATCGCGCTGCCGGTGCGTTACGGCAGCGACCATCACCTGGCCCGTGAGATTCTGCTCCGGGCTGCCGACAAGGTCATCGGCGATACTGTGGCATCCATCACGCACGAGTGGCAGCGGATGCAAGGCAAATACCCTGTTGAACACGCCTCGGTGGAGCCGCGCGTCTTCTTAATCGCCAACGACAACTGGATGCACTGCACCCTGCGCTATCCGGTGGATGTCAAACGGCGGCGTGCCGTCCACGACGCGCTGTTTATGGACATCCTGGACGCCATCGCCGCCAGCGAGGGGCGCGTGAAGCTGGCCTCGGCGACTTTTGAGCTGGTCGGCGCCCCGGATTTCAACGTCGTGTTGCGACAGGACGCCGCGAAAAGCTGATGGACGGCCTGATCTGGCTAGGGATTCTGGTGTGCCTGTCACAATCCGCGATGCTCTCCGGGCTGAACCTGGGCCTGTTCGCGTTGAGCAAGCTGGAACTCGCGGTCGAGGTCAAGAAGGGCGATCCCCAGGCGCGGCGCGTGCAACGCCTGCGGAAAGACGCGAACTTCGCCCTGGTCACGATCCTCTGGGCCAACGTGGGCGTCAATATCCTGCTGGCCCTGCTCTCCGGCTCTGTCCTCAACGGCGTGAGCGCGTTCCTCTTCTCCACCGTCGTGATCACCATCTTCGCCGAGATCATCCCGCAGTCCTACTTCACCCGCCACGCGGTGAGCATGGCGGCGCGGCTGGCCCCGCTCTTGCGCATCTACCAGATCATCCTCTACCCGGTAGCCCGGCCCACCGCGTGGGCGCTCAACGCCTGGCTCGGTGGGGAGCAGATGCGCTACTTCCGGGAACAGGACTTGCGCCGGGTGATCCAGTTGCACATGGAATCTACTGACAGCGACATCGCGCGGGTGGAGGGCCAGGGCGCGCTGAACTTCCTCGATCTGGACGATGTGCCGCTGGATGACGAAGGCGAGCCGGTGGATCCGAGCAGCATTGTGCAGATCACCTTCGAGGGTGCGCGCCCGGTCTTCCCGCCCATCACCTCTTCGGCGGATGACCCCTTCCTGCAAGCGATCAGCCAATCCGGCAAAAGCTGGGTCGTCCTGGTCGATCAGGCTGGCGAACCGCGCCTGGTACTCAACGCGCACGAATTTATCCGCGAGGCCCTCTTCGAGCCGGAGCGATTCAATCCCTACCGCCACTGTCACCGCCCCATCATCACGCGGGACGCGCGGCAGAAGCTCGGCGAGCTGCTCCCGCGCTACCGGGTGCGGCCGGGCGTGGCCGAGGACATCGTGGACGACGACGTGATCCTGCTGTGGAACGCACATCCCCGCGTGCTGACCAGCACCGACATCATGGGCCGGCTGCTGCGCGGCATCGCGCGCCCGGCGGGACTACCCGCTCCGTGTGCCGGGCACAATGGCGCTTGACATTGCTCTCAAATTACGATATAATCTTTATAGATAATGATTATCCAATGATAGGAGCTTTCAATTGGAGCCAGCCGCCGAGCAACGTCTTGAGCACTTGCTTAACACACTCCGCGAACAGGGGTGCCGCATCACCCCGCAGCGGATCGCCTTGCTACGCCTGCTGCTCCAGAGCGAGGAGCACCTCAGCGCCACGCAGATTCACGAACGGCTGCTAGAAAAGTTTCCCACGATGAGCCTGGCGACGGTCTACAAGACGTTGAGCCTGCTCAAAGAGATGGGGGAGGTGCTGGAACTGGGCTTCAGCGGTGCGGAGACGCGCTACGACGGACAATCGCCCCACCCCCATCCGCACCTGATTTGCGTGCAGTGCCGCAAAGTGCTCGATCCCGATGTGCCCGCGTTCGACGCGCTGGCGCAAGACATCGCAGCCAGGTCGGGCTTTCACATCGTCAGCCATCGGCTGGACTTCTTCGGCATCTGCCCGACGTGCCAAACAGATGCGCCGCCGGCGGCTTGACACCCTGCTTTTTTGCCACTTGCCATTTGCCATTCTTTAGGAGAGACCTATGACCAAAACTATTTATGACTTCACCGTTACATCGATGATGGGCTTGCCCCAATCGCTGGCCGACTACCGGGGCAACGTACTATTAATTGTGAATACCGCAAGTAAATGTGGATTCACACCGCAATTCGAGGGCTTGCAAAAGCTCTACGAGACCTACCACGACCAGGGCTTCGAGATTCTGGGCTTCCCGTGCAATCAATTTATGCACCAGGATCCCGGTACAGACGAGGAAATCCTGAACTTCTGCCAGACGAACTAC
>SLSP01000530.1 GCA_007130345.1 Thermoflexales bacterium | reverse complement strand
TATCCTCCCATCTCTCCGCGTATTATAACGGGCGTTCCCGCCTCGGCAACCCAGAGCGAAAGATGTGTAAATACGCAGTAGCGCAAAAGTCACCCTGTTTGGGACACGGATAAACACAGATTTCACGGATAAAACCAAAAAATCCGTGTTTTTCCGTGTAAATCCGTGTCCTTAATTGAAATCAACCGGGGACTTCTTCTTGTCACAGGGTTAGTTTCGCGCTACTGCGTAAATACGCAATACGCAATACGCAACACGCAACACACCATGTTCCTCTGTCTGCGATCAGGTATAATACGTGTATGAAGACCTTACTGCGTCGAATTTGGGCCGTGCTCGCGTGGGGCGGCGTCGTGCTGCTGGTGCTCTGGAGCGTGCACCCGCCGGGCGTCCTGGTGACGATGCCCCCGCAGCAGCACGTCATCACGTCGAATCCGGTGGTGGGCGTGCATACCCGTCTCACCGATGAGGTGGAAGCGTGGAAGATTCAACGCACGCTGGCGATGGTGCGCGAGATGGGCGCGCCGTGGATCGTGGAGTTCTTCCCCTGGGCCTACGTCGAGCACGCGCCGGGGCGCTATGATTGGCGGCACAGCGACCTGATCATCGAGCACGCGCGCAATCAGGGTCTCACGGTCATCGCCCGGATGGGGTTGGTGCCGGCGTGGGCGCGTCCCGACCCCGCCGAGCAGGAGACGACCTTCAACTATCTGGATAGCGACCGCTATGACGACTTCGCCCGCTTCGTCGCGGCTTTCGTCGCGCGCTATCGCGGGCAGGTGGATCACGTCATCATCTGGAACGAGCCGAACCTGAGCTTCGAGTGGGGCTATCGTCCGGTGGATCCGGCGGGCTACGTCGAGATGCTGCGCGCGGTCTATCCGGCGGCCCACGCCGCCAATCCCGACGTGGTGGTGCTGGCCGGCGCGCTCGCTCCGACGTTGGAGCCGCCCGGCAGTCCCGCCGGGTTGAACGACTTGCTCTATCTGGAGGCGATGTACGCGGCGGGCGCGGCGGCCTACTTCGACGCGCTCTCGGCGCACGCTTACGGCCTGGGCTTCGCGCCGGAGGTGCCTCCCGCTCCTGACGTGCTCAACTTCCGCCGCGTCGAGTTGCTGCGCGACATTATGGACGCGCGCGGCGACGCGCACAAGCCCATCTACGTCACTGAGGCGGGGTGGAACGACCATCCCCGCTGGATTTGGAGCGTGCGACCGGGGCAGCGCGTGCTCTACACGCAGCAGGCGTACACCTGGGCCGCCGAGCACTGGCCCTGGTGCCCGGTGGTGGCGATGTGGATATTTCGCACGCCGCGACCCGAACGCAGCCATCGGGATTACTACGCCTTCGTGACCCCGGAATTCCAGGAGCGCTTTGTCTACACCGCGATTCAGGAGTATACCGGGAACAAGCCGGATTGAGTCATGTTTTGTATTGCGTATTGCGTATTGCGTATTGGTTGCAATACAAACTCCTGCCGCTCTTCATACGCAGCTCTGAGGGGATTGCCAAATCCCCGTCTAATCGCCGGATTTGGCAATCCGGCGGGAGCCTGACACATTTTAAGACACGACCGTATTGCGTATTTGCGCAACACGCAACACGCAACACTCTCTGTACAAAGGAGGCTTTTGTGAAACCTAAACGCTGGGGATTAATCAGCTTACTGGTGATCTGGTTGGTGGGGGGATGCGGCGTGTGGCCCGCAGAACCGGTGGAATCGCCCTTGCCCACGTTGACGCTCGAAACCACCGTCGCGCCCGCGCCGACGCCAACGGCAACGCCCGCTTCGCGCTTGCTCACGCTGACGGTGTGGGTGCCCGATTTCCTGAACCCGTATGATGCGGAGACGGGCGCCGGGCGGCTCAACGCGCAACTCGCCGCCTTCACAGCCACCCATCCCGACATCCAGGTGCAACTCATCGTCAAGAAGGCGCAGGGCACGGGCGGGCTATATCACATGCTCAGTACCGCTTACGAAGCCGCGCCCTCGGTTTTGCCCGATCTCATCTTGCTGGGACAAGATGATTTGCGGACAGCGGCGGAAGAGGGCTTTATCCTGCCGATGGACGACTACTTGACGCTCGCAGAAGACTACTTTCCTTTTGCGCGGGAGACCTCGCTGGTATACAGCGAGACGTTCGGCATCCCGCTGCTGGTGACGGCGGATCAGATGGTCTATCGCGGCGACATCGCGGCGACGCCGCCCCTTTCGTGGACGGGTGTGCTGACCACCAACACCTCGCTGCTCTTACCGGCGGCTCCGGCGAACCAGTTGGCCGACGACGCGCTGCTGGCGATGTACCTGGGCGCGGGCGGCACCATCGTCGATGAGCAAGGCCAGCCCACGTTAGACCGCAACGTGCTGGAAAACCTCTATCGCTTCTTTGCCGCGATGGTGGAGGATCGGTTGATCAATCCAGATCAGGTGCTCCAATTGTCCGACGCCGCCGCGTGTTGGGAACGGTATCAGGAGGGACAGGGGCGGATGAGCGCGGTCCCAGCCGGGAGCTACTGGATCGAACCGCCGCGTGACAGCCGGCCCGCCTGGGTGCCCACGCCCGAAGGTCGCCCGATAGCCCTGGCGCGTGTCTGGTCGGTGGGCCTGGTCGCGCAAGATGCGCGCCGCCAGGAAGCGGCGATGGAGTTGGCGCAGTGGCTCACGGTTGCCTCACGCAGCGCCGAACTGAATCGCGCGCTCACAATGGTGCCGCCGCGCGCCGATGCACTGGCGTTTTGGGGGTTACTGCCGGAAGAGAAGGAGTTCTTGCAGATATGGTTGGAGGCAGCCGTGCCCAATCCGCATCCGAGGATAGATGGGTCCGTGCGCGAGGCGTTGCAATCGGGCCTTCGGGTGCTGCTAGAAGGCAACGTTCCCACGCCGGAGGCCGCGGCCTCCCACGCGCTGACCAATCTGCGGCAATGAGCGGCGCGACGATGACCTTGCGTGACGATTTGCGGGCGATACGGGCGGCGGCATTGGCGGCGGTGGACGCGGGCGCGGCAGTGCGGCGGCACCTGCGACGAACCGGCGACTGTATCCACGCGGGCGATGTGACGTGGCGGATGAGCGCCATCGACCGCATCGTGCTGGTGAGCATCGGGAAGGCCGCCGCGCCTATGGCTGCCGCCGCCGCCGACATTCTCGGTGGGTCGCTGGATGTGGGCGTCGTGCTGACCAAGCACGGGCACGCGGAGGGCTTCGCGTTCCCGGACACGGTGCGCTGCTTCGAGGCGGGGCATCCCGTGCCCGACGCTGCTGGAATGCGCGGCGCGCAAGCCAGCGTCGAGTTGCTGGCGACCACCACCGCGCGAGATCGCGTGCTCTTGCTGATTTCGGGTGGCGGTTCGGCGTTGCTGACGTTGCCGGCGGCGTCCCTCACCCTGGCCGACCTCCAGGCGACCACGGCGCATCTGTTGCGCGCCGGCGCGACCATCGAGCACCTCAACAGCGTGCGCAAGCACCTGTCGCGGGTCAAGGGCGGGCAACTGGCGCTTATGGCCGCGCCCGCGCCCCTGGTCGCGTTGGTGCTCTCGGACGTGATCGGCGATCCGTTGGACGTGATCGCTTCCGGGCCGGCCGCGCCCGATCCCACAACCTACGCCGATGCCTGGGAGGTGCTGGCGCAGTTCGACTTGCTGCGCCAGGTTCCAGCGGCGGTGCGCGAAGTGCTGGCCGCGGGGAAAGCGGGTGAGCTACCGGAGACGCCCAAGCCCGGTGCGCCCCTCTTCCAGAGCGTTACCCACGTCATTATCGGTTCCAATCGGATGGCGGCTCGCGCCGCTATCGCCGCGGCAGAAGCGCGTGGCTACCGGGCGTTGCTGCTGACCACCTTCGTCGAAGGCGAGGCGCGCGAGGTGGCGAAGGTGGCGGTGGCCCTGGCGCGGGGCATCCGCGCGCATGGCGATCCCCTTGCCGCGCCGGCGTGCCTGGTGTGGGGCGGCGAGACGACGGTCACGGTGCGCGGCGCGGGGAAGGGCGGGCGCAATCAGGAGTTGGCGCTGGCTGCCGCGCTGTCGCTGACGGGGCTACCCGATGTGGCGTTGATGGCGTTGGCGACCGATGGCACCGACGGCCCCACCGACGCTGCCGGCGCCATCGTCGATGGGCAGACCGTCGTGGCGGCGCGGGACGCGGGCCACGATCCCCGGGCCGCGCTGGCCGCCAACGACGCCTATCCCCTGCTGGACACGGTGGGCGCGCTGATGCGTACCGGGCCTACCGGCACCAACGTCAATGACCTGATGGTGCTGCTGGTGGCGTGAGGGCGGGTGTGTTGGCGGCGCTTCTTGACGCGCTTACGTCCTCGGACTATAATTCCAGGTAACGCGACGGTAATGTGTTTTCGGCGGGAGGAACATAAACGCTATGAAAGGAATTTTACAAAGTCTGCGCAAAACCCGAAACGCGGTTTTCGGGCAGATTGCCAACGTCTTGGGCACCGGCGACATCGACGACGAGACCTGGGAGGATTTGGAGGCGCTGTTGATCCAGGGCGATGTGGGCGTGGAGACGACCCTGGCGCTGGTGTCCAGC
>SLSP01000365.1 GCA_007130345.1 Thermoflexales bacterium | reverse complement strand
TGTGGCGCGCGCGCATCGCCGAGCCACGCGAGATGCTGCCCTGGATTCGCGGGTGGGGCGGGGATGTGGAGGTGCTCGCGCCGGCGTCGCTGCGCGCGGAGCTAGAGCGCGAGGTGCGGCGGATGGCGCGGGTGTATGGGGTGGGGTGTGGGGAGGCGGTGCCGCTGTATCAACAACTGTGGGCGAAGACGGATCGCGGCAAGACTCAAACGCATCCCTTGATTTGTCATCTCTTGGATGTCGCCGCTGTGACACAAGCGCTATGGGATACGGTGCTTACGGACAGCTTCCACGCGCAGATGGCGGGAGACTTGGGCCTGGAACCAGCAGAAGCGGGCCGGTTGCTCGCGTTCTGGGCCGGATTGCACGATCTTGGCAAGGCCAGCCCGTGTTTCCAGCGCAAGTATCAACCGATGGAAACGCAACTGAACGCGGCCAACTTGTTGCCCAAACGGTACGCGCGGGAAACTTGCCCCCATGGGACGTTAGCCGCCCGCGCATTGCCCGCGCTCTTGACAGCGGAGACTGGATTGCCAGAACGCGCCGCGCAGGCGCTGGCGCAAGCCCTCGGCGGGCATCACGGCGCGTGGCCGGCTCAAACGGATAAAGAGGCTTTGACCTCGACGCAACTGGGAGACGTGGCCTGGGATGCGCTGCGGCGGGACGTATTCCGCGCCTTGCACGCGACCCTCGAACCGCCAGTCTGCGCCCAATGGCCCGCCGACCGCGTCACGGCCAACACGTTCTTGACGCTGCTTTCCGGGTTGACCTCGGTGGCGGATTGGCTTGGCTCAATGGAGACGCATTTCCCTTACGTGGAGGCTCCGGTAGCTTTGCCCCGATATTTTGACACCGCCACAGAGCAAGCCCGCCGCGCTCTGGAAAACCTGCACTGGACCGGCTGGCAACCGCCAACTGAGGCGCGGGACTTTGATGCGCTCTTCCCCTTCTCACCGAACCCGATGCAGCAAGCAGTGGTAGATTTGGCCGCGCGGTTGACGGAACCCGCGTTGGTCATCATCGAAGCGCCCACCGGTTCGGGGAAAACCGAGGCCGCGCTGTATCTTGCGGATGTGTGGGCGCGGGGCTTGCAGCAGCGCGGCGTCTACGTGGCGATGCCCACGATGGCGACCAGTAATCAGATGCACGCCCGCACCACAGATTTCTTGCGGCAACGCTATGGCGCGGGCATCACGCCACTGCTTATTCACAGCCAGGCGCGCTGGCAAAAGGACGCCCCCCCGCCCGATTTGGCGATCCAGCAGGATACCGAAAGCGCGCCCGCGCGCCAGGCGATGACCTGGTTCCTGCCACGCAAGCGCAGCCTGCTCGCGCCCTGCGCCGTGGGGACGGTGGATCAGGCGCTCTTGAGCGTTCTCCAAGCGCGGCATTTCTTCGTCCGCCTCTTCGGCTTGAGTCACAAGACGATCATCTTCGATGAGGTTCACGCTTACGACACCTATATGTCTAAGCTTTTCCAGCGGCTGCTTGGCTGGTTGCAGGCGGTGGGCGCGTCGGTGGTGATCCTTTCGGCGACGCTGCCCGCGAAGACACGCCGCGAGTTGTTGACCGCCTACGCCGGGAGAGTGGAGACAATCCCGGACGTGGAGTATCCCGCGCTTACCTGGGCCACTGCCGGGCATGTAGATGGGGTTTCTCTGCCCGCGCCAGAAGCCGAGGCGCGCAGCATCGCGCTAACCCATATTCAGCGCGACCCGGCGGAAATTGTGCGTGGGCTGCGCGACGCCTTGCGTGAAGGCGGTTGCGCGGCGGTGATCTGCAACACGGTGAAGCGCTCACAAGAGGTCTATGCGGCCCTCAAAGAAGCCGCGCTCGTGCCGGAGCAGGATCTAACGCTCTTCCACGCCCGGTTCCCCTTCGCCTGGCGGGATGCCATCGAGACCGAGGTACTGGCGCGCTTCGGCAAACGCGCCACCCGCGAGAACGGCGCGCGCCCGGAGCGGGCCATTGTCGTCGCCACGCAGGTCATCGAGCAAAGCCTCGACTTGGATTTCGACGTGCTGGTGAGCGATCTACCTCCGGTGGACTTGCTCTTACAGCGCGCCGGACGCCTGCATCGGCATCCAGGGAGGACGCGCCCCGCGCCAGTCGCTGCGCCGCGCGTGTTCCTCGCGGTGAATGACGCCGGGCGAGATGTGCCGGACTTCGAGAGCGACAAGTGGGTGTATGCTCGCTACATCCTGTTGCGTTCCTACCTGGTATTGCAAGGATGCGAGAGGCTTGATCTGCCTCAAGAAACCGCGCCCCTCATTGAAGCCGTATACAGCGACAAACTCTTGCCTGCCACCGTTGGGCAAACCGCTGACTTGGAAACGGCCTATCAAACCTGGCAACAGCGTGAGGGCAAAGATGTCCTTGAAGCACAGAAACGCCTCATCAGTAACCCGGCTTACTGGGGATTGCTTGACACTACCAATGGCGAATTGGAAGAAGACGCTCCCGAAGTCCATCAAGATTTTCAGGCGCTCACACGTTTAGGCCCCCCCTCGGTGGCGCTCGTGTGCCTGCATCAGACCGCGGGCGGCGTGAACACGGAACCGGATAGCTCCGGGACGCTGGTTGACCTGGCAATCTCGCCAAACACAGATTTGACGGCAGCCCTGGCTCAGTATACAATCTCTGTTAGCTATCACAACGTTTTTAATTATTTTATGCAACACGTCGAGCCACCACAACTCTGGCGCGACCATCCGCTCCTGGGTAATCACCGGGTAGCACTGTTTACAGAGGGAATTTGCTCCCCAGAAGGCGCGGACTTTCGCCTCCACCTGGATCGTGAAATCGGGTTACAAATAGAGAAACTCACTTGAAACCGGCAACTTTTTAACTGATTCTCAGAGAAGGACAACCGACATTAGCGTTTACGCATTACGAATTACACATCACGCATAAAATCTCAAACCTCGGAGGCCCTATGACCATAACCTATGATTTACTGACGCAACCCTGGATTCCCTGCGTCCGTGCGGATGGCGACGCCGTCACGCTCGGCTTGCAGGACACGCTGGCCGAGGCGCACACGTTGCGCGAACTCGGCGGGGAATCGCCGCTGGTGACGGCGGCGCTCTACCGGTTGCTGCTGGCAGTGCTGCACCGCGTCTACGACGGCCCGGCAGATCCCGACGCCTGGAGCGACCTCTGGGAGTCCCGGCAATTCGATGCCGCGCGCCTGCGCGCGTACTGCGACCGCTGGCGCGACCGCTTCGACCTGTTTCACCCAGAGCGGCCTTTCTATCAAGCGCCGGATGACCGCGTGAAGCCGAAATCCATCACGGCGCTGGTGCATCACGTCGCCTCCGGCAATAACGCCACCTTGTTCGACCATCACACCGATGATGGCGGGCTGACGTTGACGCCGCCGGAAGCCGCGCGGATGGTGGTGGTGGCGCAGAGCTTCGGGATGGGCGGCTTGAGCGGCATACCGAGGGTGGCCTTCACCGGCGCGCCCTGGGTCGGCGGCATCATCTTCCTGATGCAAGGCAGGACGCTTTTCGAGACTCTGGTGCTGAATATGCTGCCCTACAACGAGGAGGTTCCTCCACCGTGCCATCGCTCCCGCGCGGATCGCCCGGCCTGGGAACAGGACGATCCATTCTTGCCGGAACGCGAAGTTCCTCACGGCTACTTGGACTACCTTACCTGGCAAAATCGCCGCGTCTTGCTCTTCCCAGAAGAGATGCCCGCCGGCATTGGCGTTCGAGAAATGACCGTCGCGCCGGCGCTGCGCCTGGAACAAAGCATCCTTGATCCCCAAATGCACTATCGCAACGATGAGAGACGCGGCCCCTTGGCGTTGCGTTTCAACGAAGACCGCGCGCTGTGGCGCGACAGCGCGGCGATTTTCGAGTTGCGCGGGAGCGCTTACCGCCCCCCGTTGGTGTTGAACTGGTTGGGAATTTTGCGCGGCAACACTTCACTGCGTCAATCCGATCAACAACGGATGTTGGCTCTGGGGATGGCGAATGATCGGGCCAAAGTGGAGTTCTACCGCAGCGAGCAATGGCCGCTGCCGTTGGCCTACCTGGATGAACAGACCGGGCCGGTGTTGGTGGAGGCTTTGCAGCAGATTACCAAAATGGCCGAGGACGTTTCCAGCCAGTTGTGGGGCGCGATGCGGACGCTGGCGCAGTTGATACTGAACCCGGAATCCGATCTTGAAGGGGGACGGCAACCCGATCCCAAAGATTTGAATGCTATCACCAACCAATGGGACGTGAAGCGCCGCTACTGGTCACGGTTGGAAATCCCCTTCCGGCAGACGTTGGCGCAAGTGCCGCAGGACAAAGACGCCGCGCTGACCGGGTGGCAGGAGACCTTGCGCCGGACGGCGTGGGACGCCTTCAACAGCATCGCCGAGGATTTGGCGAACGATCCGCGCGCTCTCAAGGCGTATGTCAAAGCGCAAGGGCAGTTAGCCGGCGGCTTGAAGAAGGTGTTGCCGCAGGATGAGGATGAAGAAATTCAGGCGTAGAAGATTTTAATACCCTATCACCTTATTTTTGCGCAAAAGTAGCGTGATTCTATTCGTTAATGCA
>SLSP01000090.1 GCA_007130345.1 Thermoflexales bacterium | reverse complement strand
TGAAAGCACCCTAAAAAATCCGATTTTTTAGAAACTTGATACGAGATGTAGATTTTCCGCGTGCGAATTTCATATATTTAGTAGGTCGCGTGTGGAAAAATCGGATTTTTGGCCTTTTTTCAGGGGACTCACATCATCCTTCCTCAAATACCAGCGTCAACTGCCCAAAGCGGATCAGATCGCCAGAGCGGACGCGCACCGGACGATGGGCCAACAGCCGCACTTCGTTGACGTAAGTGCCGTTGGTGCTCTGCAAATCCTCCAGGAACCAGCCCTCGGCCCGGCGCAAGAAGCGCGCGTGCTGCCGCGACACGCCCGCCGACCCGCCCCCGTAAGGCTCCAGATCGAGATCCGGCGGATTGGGCATCAGCGGGTCTTTGCGCCCGATCAACACCTCGTCCCGGTAAGGGAGCGAGAGCGCCACCCCCGAAGTGGCGATAAACAGTTGCGGCCCCCGCGCGGAGGAGGACATCACCTCCAGACGCGCCGTGATCATCTGCACCGTGCGCGGATGTTGCGGTTCGACCGGGCGGGCCACGCGCTGACTGCGCTCCAACACGCGGCGCAGATCGTTCACCAGCGCCTCCATCGTCCGATAGCGGGCGTCCAACTCGCGCTCCAACGCGCGCAGCAGCACCGTCTCCAGCGCGGCGGGGATCTCGGCGTTGAGCCGGCGGGGCGCGACCGGCGGTTCGTAGAGCCGGAGCATCATCGATTCGGACGGCGACGCGGCCTGGAAGGGCAGCTTGCCGGTGAGCAGTTCGTAGAGCACCAGGCTCAAACTGTACACATCGGTCTGCGCGTCCACCTCATCCCCGGCCACCTGCTCCGGCGAAAGATAGAGCGCGGTCCCCAAAATCGAACCGGGCCGCGTGATCTTCTGCCGCGCCCCCACCACCTTGACTAGGCCGAAGTCGGCCAGCAGCGGCCAGTCGGGCCGCGCCAGCAAGATGTTGCCCGGCTTCACGTCGCGGTGGACGATGCCCTCAGAATGAGCATAGGCCAGGGCTTCGCCTACGGGAATCAACAACGCCAACGCTTCGACACACGGCAGGGGCTGCCCCAACCGCTGGAGCAGCGAGCCGCCCTGGACGTACTCCATCACAATGTAAGCCCGGCCCTGATCCTCGCCATAATCGTAGATATTGAGGATGTTGGGATGGCGCAACGCGGCGATAGCGCGCGCCTCCCGACGGAAGCGTTGCAGGAACTGCTTCCCGCCGGAGCTTTCGATGTCCAGCACCTTGATCGCCACCCAGCGCTCCAGTTGCGGCTGGAAGGCGCGATAGACCACCGCCGCGCCGCCGTGCCCGATTTCCTCTCTAAGTTGATACCCCGCCAGGGTTTGGCCTTTTAGATCACGCATCCCCCCTCCCCAAAATAACCGCCACCTTACACCACATCCTTGCGATGCAACGCGATCACCGTGCCGATGCTGAAGGCCAGCCCGAAGAGCGCCAACAATCCCCAATCCATCAGCAGGTGCGCCACGGTGCGGTCGTAGTTGATCTGGAACTCGCGCGGGTTGGAAATCTCCACCGGCCCCGGCTCCACCGTGACCGTCTCCGTGACCGTTTCCATCACCGTCACCATCTCGTTGACCGTGACCTGCGGCACCGAGATGGGCACCGTCTGCATCAGCCCCGGCTGCACCTCGATCTCGATCTCCTGCGTCTCCGTCACCACCGTGACCGGTTCCCAGTCGTCGGCGGGCTTCTCCACGTCCAACGAGACCACCTCCGTCACCGGATCAGGCTGGAAGCGCGTGCGCGTGAGGCTGTTGAGGTACTCGATGTTGGCCGACGCCCCCAAGCCCTCCATCGTCCAGCGCGTCAGCGTGGCCTGCGAGAGCTGCCCCGCGACCCCGCCTAGCTCGAAGATCACGCCGGCGAAGATGATCTGGTAGAAAAGCACCAGCAGCACGATGTAGATGACGGTGTTGCTGTTAGGCGCGATGGCCGAGATGAACAGGCCCATCAGGATAGCCACCAGGATGCCCAACACCACCGAGACGTACATCTCAATGACGGCGGGCAGCAGCACCCCCTCCGCCGGGAAGCGCACCTTCAGCCCAACCACCAGCAGCAAGAGGAAGCCCTGCACCACGGCGAAGGCGCTGAGGACGACGACCTTCGAGAGCAGATAGGGCCACAGCTTGAGCGTGACCATCCGCTCGCGCTGGAAGATGGAGCTTTCCTTGACGATCTCGTAGGCGGCGGCGAAGAGGCCCAGCAGCACCCCCGCCAGCGCGATCATAAAGAGCATCGTCTGGCTCTTGTTGACGATAAGGTACGACGCGCTGGTCGCGCCGCCGGCCATCTCAGCCGCCAGTTGGCGCGTGATTTCGGCTTCAGTGTCGCCCACCAGCCAATGCGAGCCGGAGATCAGCACCAGCAGGATGCCGATGATGGGCATCACCGCCAGCAGCACCGTCATCAGGAGCCGGTCGCGGAAGACGAGGTCGAGGTAGCGACGGGTGAGCACGGCGAATTGGCGTAGGCTGTTGACGCGCGGCCCCGTCTGCGGTTCGGCCTGGGCCGCCTTCTGCCTCTGCTCCGGGAGGGCTTCCTGCCGCTCCCCCACGTACCGCCGGTAATACTCGGACGCCCGGAAGCGGCGCTCCCACTCGATGGCGCGACGGCGGGCCTCCGCCGGTTCTCCGGCATCCAGCTTGGCGTAGATGTCGGCGAAGTCGTCGCTCTGCACCTCGAAGAAGTTGCGCGCCTCTTCTGGCGGGCCGTAGTAGACCATCCGCCCTTGCGCCAGGAAGCAGACGTGGTCGCACTGGTTGATGTTGGCCGTGGCGTGCGTGACCAGCACGATGGTGCGTCCGCCGTCGGCCAGTTGGCGCAGCGTGTACATCATCTTCTTCTCCAGGCCGGGATCGAGGCCCGACGTCGGCTCATCCAGGAAGAAGAGGCGCGGCTCGGCCAGCAGTTCCACCGCAATGCTGACGCGCTTGCGCTGCCCGCCGCTCAATTTGCTGATGAGCGTCTCCTCGTGGCCGCCCATCTCCACCTGCTGCAAGACTTCCTTGATACGCGCTTCTCGCTCGGCGGAGGTGGTGTCCGCCGGAAGGCGCAGGAGCGCGGCGTACTTCAGCGCGCCGGCCACGGTCAGGTCGCGGTGGATGATGTCGTCTTGCGGCACGTAGCCGATGAGGGTGCGGTAGAGGTCAAACTGCTGATAGAGATTTTCGCCGTTGATGAGCACCTCGCCGTCGGCGCGGGCAAAGCCGTTGAGGGCCTTCATCAGCGTGCTCTTGCCGGCCCCGCTCGTCCCCACCAGCGAGATGAACTCGCGGGGATAGACGGAGATGCTGATGTCGTCGAGGATGCGCTTGGGATGCTGCTTCGATCCCACCTCGCGCACCAACTGCACGCCGTCGAGGCGCATCCCGCCCACGGTCTCGTACTGCTCCAAGCCGGCGCCCTCGTACACCAGCTTGAACGGCCCGATCTGCACCACGTCACCAGCCTGGAGAGTGTAGCTCCCGTGGATGTGCTGGCCGTTGACGAAGGTGCCGTTGAGGCTGTTGAGGTCGGTGAGGACGTGCCCCGCGCCTGACCGCGCGATGGCGGCGTGATGCCAGGAGATCATCGGGGCCTGCAAAGGCATATCGGCCTGGGGATCGCGCCCGATGGTGATCACCGGCTTGTTTTCCAGCCCCATCGCGCCGATGCGGATGGTGCTGGCGATAGGCTTGGCCGCCTGACTCTCGGCCTGAGCGCGGAAGGTGAGGCTCACCGAGTTGCCGTGGATGTCGCCGATGCGCAAGATGTCGCCATCCCGCAGCGTCGCGCCGGGGGACAACTGCCCGTTGATGTACGTGCCGTTGGTGCTGTTGAGGTCGGCATATTGCCACGCCCCGTTGACGAATTCCAGCCGCCCGTGATGCCCGGAGACGTAGTCGTGCTCCAGCACGATGGCGTTATCGGGCCGCCGGCCGATGGTGTAAGTCGGCCCCTCCAGCCCCACAGTACGCCCCCCCTGCCCCGGCACGCGGATGTTGAAGTGCGCGCGCGGCGCGCTCGCAGCCGACGGACGCGCGTCCCCCGGCTGCAACGATTGTCCACATCCCGGACAGAACCGGGCCTGGGGATTGCTCAACTCCTTCCCACAATGGCGACAAAAACGCGGCATAGCAGCGCCTCCTACATATAGAACACAGTCTTCAACCGCCCGAAGCGCACCTCATCCCCGCTCTGCAAGGGATGCGCTTGCCAGGGCGACAAAGGCTGGCCGTTCACGTAGGTGCGATTCGTGCTACCGCGATCTTCGATGAAGGCCCGCCCCCCCTGGAAATAGATGCGCGCGTGCTGGCGCGAGACGCCCGCGTCATCGCCGCCGCAATCCGTCAGGTCAACGTCGGGATACAGGCCGCCAACGGGATCGTCGCGCCCGATAATCGCCTCCGGCTTCCCTTGGGGCAGCGGGAGCGGCTGGTTGCCCGGATGGACAACCAGCCGCGCGTTGACGGTCGGCGGCGGTGGCGGCGCGGGCGGAGCCGCGACCGTGGCGTAAGCATCACGGGGCGGGGGTGGCGGCGTGGCGCGCTCATAGGGC